>CAZMNB010000001.1:0-36034 GCA_964567545.1 uncultured Bifidobacterium sp.
AGGGGTTGCAGTCAAATGCAGCCCCTTTTTTATTTCTAAAATAAAGTTAATGGATTACATAGTGATCGGAGTACCAAGTGGAAAAACGCGAATGGAAACCACGTTCCGATAAACCACGTTCCGATAAACCACAAGAAAAAAAACCATTTGGAAAGAGACCAGTATTACGTCGCGAATTAGAACGGCGAGTGCGAAAGTTTGCCGAGCCGGAGATTCCTGACGGAATAACTGGCGAGGAATTGGAAAAACGAATTAGGTTTCAACTAACTTCACTTGCGGTCGAAAATGCGGAAGCCGTTGCAAAACATTTAGTTGCATTAGATTTTTTTCTAGAAACTGATCCAGAGCGGGCGTATTGGCACGGTCAATCGGCATCCCATAGAGCAGGTCGACTTGCGATCGTTCGAGAGAAGGCCGGAATTGCAGCGGTAAAACATGGCAAATTTGATGTAGCGCTAAGAGAGTTGAAGGCAGCCCATCGCATGGCCGGTAATCCATCGGTTTTGCCTTACATCGCGGAATGTGAACGCGCATTAGGAAATCCTCGCAAAGCTTTAGAGATCGCAGGTTCGATAGCAGTAAATAAATTAACCGATGTGGAACAAGTTGAGTTGCGGATAACTTCTGCCGCATCCCGCATTGAACTTGGACAGATGGATGCAGCAGTTGTGACACTTACTTGCAAAGAACTTAACCTTACCGACGCGCCTTGGGGAGATCGCCTACGTAACGCTTATATTGCAGCGCTTACGGCTGCTGGTCGTGGTGGCGAAACCCCGCCTTGGGGTAATTAATCCAACTCGCTACAAGTGAAACAAATAGCAGGTTTTTGAGGGTAGTTAAGCGAAGAATTACTAGAAAATTTCAAACGGCTTAACCACCGATACCAAGTGGAAGGGCGCGAATTGGCTCGAATTTAGATACGGTTCACTCATGAGCAAAGACCCGGTATCGCTTTTGAAAGAATATGCAGCCAAAATTAATAAGGGTGAGAAGTCAGCCCAAGAAGTACTAAGCGCTGTCGGTGGCTGGGTAAAAGAGAGCGGAGACTCTCTTAAGCATAAGGTCGAAGTTGAAGTTGAAGCAGCGGTTAAACGTATGGGTTTTGCTAAGAAATCTGATCTGGATAAATTAGCTAAGGAAGTTGCAGAGCTACGTAAATCAATCCAAGCTAAAAAATCTCCAGTAAAAACTGTTAAAAGTAAAACCAAGAAGACTGTAAAAGGAAAATCTAAATGAGCGAACAGCCAAATTACGAAGGCGAAAAATTAGATCCCTTGGTAAAAATTCATTTAATTAAAGACGAGATCGCAGCAGTGCCTAACGCACCGTTAGCCGAACATGGCGAGAGATTTGATCGGATACATCAAAAACTAAATGGCGCACTTGCAGATATTGAAGGCATTTAAGTTAGACGAAAATGCGGATTCGTTTAGACGCTGAATTAGTTCGTCGTGGACTCTCAAGATCTAGAGAGCACGCAGTTGATCTAATTGAAGCGCGGCAAGTATTAGTCGGAGGTATTCCTGCGACTAAGCCCGCTACCCAAGTTAACCCAGAGACATCTATAAAATTAGCTGGAGTGCGTGATGATTTTGTTTCACGAGGTGGGCATAAATTAGCTGGAGCACTCGATGCTTTCCCGGGGATTAAACCCGCTGGCAAAATTTGTTTAGATGCCGGTGCTTCAACTGGGGGATTTACCGATGTTCTATTAAAGCGAGGAGTAGCAAAAGTTATTGCGGTTGATGTTGGTTACGGCCAACTTGCTTGGGAATTACGGAGCGATCCTCGAGTCCAAGTATTGGATCGAACTAATGTTAGACATATAACGCCAGCCATTATTGGAGCAAGTGTCGATTTGATCGTAGCCGATCTTTCTTTCATTTCATTAACTATGGTCATTCCGGCGTTGAAATCGGTTTCATCAGATTCAACCGATTACTTAGTGATGGTGAAACCGCAATTTGAGGTAGGTCGTGAAAAACTTGGAGCGGGGGGTGTGGTCAGAGATGTGCAACTGCGCAAACAAGCGGTTTTAGATGTTGCAAATTCGGCATTTGAATTAGGTTTAGGCTGCCTTGGAGTTTGCGCAAGCCCACTGCCTGGACCAGCAGGAAATGTTGAATATTTTCTTTGGCTAAAAGTAGGTGCGCCAGTGTTGAATGATGAAATTATTGACGACGCGATAGCGAGAGGACCGCAATGAGCAAGAAAACGCTACGGCGATTGCTTTTAATTGTTCATCCAACGCGCGCCGACGCAAAAAAAGCAGCGGAAGAATTGATTGGATTGCTTTCGAACCAGGATTTTGAAATAGTTTCAACTTCACAAATTTCATTTGCTGGTGTTTCTAATATCTCTGAAACTTATTTAGCAGAATTGTTAGATAAATCCGGTATTGAACTTGCAGTGGTTTTAGGAGGAGATGGCACAATTTTGCGAGCCGCCCAAGCAATCCGTGGGAGTTCAATCCCACTACTTGGAGTCAATTTAGGTCATGTTGGTTTTCTAGCGCAGATTGGCCGACCAACTGCGTCAGAATTGGCGAGTGCAATAATTACGAAAAATTACCAATCAGAACGACGCATGGTTTTACAGTATCGAATCGAACGTGCTGGTAAAAACATTGCACATGGTTGGGCGCTCAATGAAGTAACCATTGAGCGAAGCAGCGAGGCAATGGTGCAACTGTTGGTGCAAATAGACCACCGCCCACTCTCTCGATGGGGATGCGACGGAATAATTTGTGCAACACCAACTGGTTCTACTGCGTATGCATTCTCTGCAGGGGGACCAATAGTTTGGCCAGAGGTAGAAGCTTTAGTTTTACTACCGCTTGCCGCACATGCGTTATTTTCACGACCAATGGTTATTAGTCCAGAGTCAACTATCGCCGTAGATATTGAATCGGATGAAGCAACGCTTTCCGCCGACGGGCTAAGGATATTTCAGTTACTCGAAAATGATCGCGTGGTTTTAACAAGTGATAGTTCTCCGATCAATCTTGCTCACATAGATCCAGCCCTATTTACCGACCGATTAGTAGCAAAATTTAAGTTGCCAGTTGAAGGATGGCGTGGTGAGTGAAGAGGATCGATCTGCTTTAGAAGAAATCTCCATCCGCAATCTTGGCGTAATAGAAAATGCTGTCGTTAATTTTACGAAAGGATTGAATGTTCTAACCGGCGAAACCGGTGCTGGTAAAACCATGGTGCTGACAGCACTGACTTTGATACTCGGCGGAAAAGCTGACCAGGATCTAATTCGAAAAGGTAGTGAACGGCTTAACGCAACCGGATGCTTTAAATTGTCAAAAAATGTGGCACCCAATTTGCAAGAATTGATAGAAACGCACGGCCCCGAAATTGAAAAAAACCGAATACTTTTTTCTCGTAATGTAGGCCTTGATGGAAAGAGTCGCGCCAATTTTGGCGGCGTTGCGGTTCCTGCAACGGTTTTGGCCAATTGCGGTGAGGAGCTGTTAGAAATACATGGCCAATTAACAAACTTACGTTTGACTAAAACAGCAAGGCAACGTGAATTATTGGATCGCTACGCCGGAGAGATCTTGCAGCAAGAATTGTCGAGATATCACGTTTGTTTTCAGGACTATCACGATCTTGCGAAGAATATTTCGCAATTACAAAGCGCTTTGAAGGTACGTGACCAGGAAATTTCGGAATTGGAAGAACTAGTAAAGAATTACCAAAGAATTCGACCAGTTTCTGGCGAATTATCTCAATTGGAAAATGAGATCTCGCGATTGGACTCAATTGAAGATTTGCGAGCTGGAACCGCATTGGCTAACGCTGTTTTAAACGCGGAAGATGAAAATGTCTTGATTGGGTTGGCTTCCGCTCGACGCGCACTTGAATCCATTAAAGGCAAGGATGGCGAGTTAGATGGGATTCGCGAGTTATTAATTGAAAACATTTTGAATTTGAACGATATAGCGGCTGATTTGGCCAGGTACATTGAAAATCTAGATCTAGATCCAAACGCCTTAGCGAATGCACAAGATCGACGGGGGCAATTGAATTCGTTGATCAAGAAGTTTGGAAAGAATCCGGATAAGCATTTAGCTTTAGAAGCGTTAATTGTTGATGCCAAAAATGCAAAGACGCGAATTAGCGATCTAGCTGGTGGTGAAGATCGGATTTTCGAGCTAACTAAAGAACTTGATTCAATATTTCTCGCTTTACAAGAAAGCGCCCGCAAAATCACCAGCTTGCGAGAGTCAAGTGCTAAAAGATTAGGCGAGTTAGTTACATCTGAAGTTCGTCAACTTGCAATGCCGCATGCATCTTTTGCAGTAAAAATCCTTTCAAATGATTCGGAAGATATTAAGAATTATTCGGTAAATGGGCTAGATGAAATTGCGATGGTTTTTACAAGTCATTCCGGTGGAGATCTACTACCAATTGCCAAGGCTGCAAGTGGTGGAGAATTATCTAGGTTGATGTTGGCTTTGGAAGTTGTAATTGCAGAGAGCGAACCACTAGGTACTTATGTTTTTGATGAAGTTGATGCAGGGATAGGCGGAAAAGCTGCAATCGAAGTTGGGCGACGACTCGCAGTTTTATCGAAAACCGCACAAGTAATAGTGGTAACGCACTTAGCCCAAGTGGCGGCATGGGCGGATAATCATTTAGTGGTTGTGAAGTCGGATTCAGGAGTAATAACTGAAAGCAACATCATTAAAGTATCTGGTTCAGAGCGAGAGATTGAGATTGCAAGAATGCTTTCGGGGCAAGAAGATTCGGTAATAGCTAAAGAACACGCGAAGGAGCTCTTAGAGACAGTTCGCGGTTGACCGAAATCGATGATAAGTTAGCCTTCCATGACCGCCCCTCATGTAACCAAGCATTTATTCGTTACCGGCGGAGTGGCATCGAGTTTAGGTAAAGGCCTCACCGCATCAAGTCTTGGCCGCCTCTTGGTTGACCGCGGTTTACGAGTAACCATGCAAAAGCTTGATCCTTATATAAATGTCGATCCTGGAACAATGAATCCATTCCAACACGGTGAAGTTTTTGTTACTAATGACGGAGCTGAAACAGATTTAGATATCGGACATTATGAACGCTTCCTAGATACTGATTTACATGGGTCAGCGAATGTCACAACTGGTCAAGTTTATTCGAAAGTGATCGCTAAAGAACGACGCGGCGAATATCTTGGAGATACAGTTCAAGTTATTCCGCATATCACAAATGAAATCAAAGAGAGAATTTTAGCAATGGCTGGCCCAGAGATTGATGTTGTGATCACTGAAGTAGGTGGAACTGTTGGTGATATTGAATCTCAACCGTTCCTAGAGGCGGCTCGACAAATTCGCCAGGAAGTTGGTCGCGAGAATGTTTTTTATTTACATGTCTCATTGGTTCCTTATATCGGGCCATCAGGTGAATTGAAGACTAAGCCAACGCAACACTCAGTTACCGCGTTACGTTCAATTGGTATTACGCCAGATGCGATTGTGATCAGATCAGATCGTCCGATTCCAGTATCGGTAAAGAAGAAGATTTCCCTGATGTGCGACGTAGACCTTGAAGCAGTCGTTGCCGCTGTTGATGCACCTTCAATTTATGATATTCCTAAAGTTTTAAATAGTGAAGGTTTAGATAGTTTTGTGGTGCGCCGTTTAGGATTAAATGGGAGAGAAATTGACTGGACCCATTGGGACGCATTACTAGAGCGTGTGCATAATCCAGCTGTAGTTGTAAAGGTGGGTTTAGTCGGTAAGTACATTGATTTACCAGATGCCTATTTATCTGTAACAGAAGCGCTTCGGGCTGGGGGTTTTGCCAATAACGCTAAGGTGGAAATTGTTTGGATTGCAAGTGACGATTGTGAAACACCAGCGAATGCCGAAGCTTTAATTTCAAATCTTGATGCAATTTGTGTTCCTGGTGGCTTTGGGGTTCGGGGAATCGAAGGAAAAGTTGGAGCGCTAAAATTTGCTCGGGAGCAGAAAATTCCAGTTCTAGGATTATGTTTAGGATTGCAATGTATGGTTATTGAATCGGCACGTAATATGGCAGGTATTAGCGCTGCTAACTCAGCTGAATTTGATCCATCCGGTAACACCCATGTTATTTCAACAATGGCGGATCAACGTGAAATAGTTGCCGGAGCAGGCGACATGGGTGGCTCGATGCGGTTGGGAATGTATTTAGCAAAATTTGATAAAGGTTCGATTGTTGCAGAAGTGTATGGCGCACTTGAAGCATCGGAACGACATCGCCATAGATATGAAGTAAATAATTCCTATCGCAAACAAATTGCGGATTCAGGTTTAATATTTTCGGGTCTTTCTCCAGATGGAAATTTAGTTGAATATGTTGAGCTGCCCCGTGACAAACATCCTTTTTATGTTGGGACGCAAGCCCATCCTGAATTCCGTTCAAGACCAACTCGGCCACATCCGCTATTTGTCGGATTAATAAAAGCTGCAGTACAGCGCCATGGCGCAAAATAGCCTTTATCTCACCACATATATAAATCATTTAACAGTCGAACGTGGTCTATCAGTGAATACAATTTCTGCTTATAAAAGAGATTTAATGGTATATCAAGATTACCTATCCGAAAAAAATTTAAGTATTGCTGATGTTGATTCGGATATAGTTTTAGGCTTGATTGCGTGGTTACGAAAACGAAAACTTGGTGAGGCTAGCATAGCTAGGAAGATTGTTGCCGTAAGAAATTTTCATGCATTCGTCGCCAAAGATTTCTCAATATCAGATCCAGCGCGTGGCGTTTTACCTCCTAAAATTCCTAAACGCTTACCAAAAGCGCTTTCAATTTCGGATATCACGAAATTGCTCGAAGTTAAAAGTAGCGGGGGAGCCCAATTACGAGATCACGCTTTACTTGAATTGTTATATGCATCAGGAGGGCGAGTGAGTGAAATTACTTCCATGAATTTAGAAGATTTGCAAAATTTAGAATTGGAATCTTTAGATCCGGTTCTCACAATGAAAGTACTAGGCAAAGGCGGCAAGGAGCGGTTAATCCCAATCGGGAGTTTTGCGCAACATGCGATTTCTCAGTATTTGACGCTATTGAGACCGACTTTTGTGAAAAATCATAAGGAGAGGGCGTTATTTTTAAATAAGCAAGGAAAAAGATTATCGCGGCAAAGCGCCTGGCAGATTGTGCAAGACGCAGCTCGTGTTGCGGGGATAGAAGAGGTGGTAACTCCACATTCATTGCGCCACTCATTTGCTACTCATTTGATAGATGGCGGAGCTGATATTCGAGTTGTGCAAGAACTACTTGGACATTCTTCGGTAACGACTACGCAGATTTACACGTTAATTACAATTGATAAATTGCGCGAGAGTTACGCAACAGCGCATCCTCGTTCAAGATAATTTACCGACCGCGTAATCTTCTAGCGATTATGCTTTGATCTCCTTTTGATTCTAGATCTGCAATTACGATCGCTATAGATTCACGAACGATTCGACCACGATCAACTGCAAGGCCAAGATCGCCACGAAGTAGTAATCGTGCCTGTTCTAAATCAAAAAGTTCTTCAGGCGAGATATAAACGGTAATTTTTTCATCGTGTTTCTCTCTGCCCGATGGAGATCGATCGAGTTGATTTGGTCGTCGTCGTGGAGTTGTTCGCACTCCACTCTTTTTCACCTGTGCTGGAGAGGTTGCGCGATTTGTTGGTGCTACTTCGGTGGCGTTTTCATCTTGAGTAGGTACCGCACTTAAAGTGGTTTTGCGGAACAGCTCATCCGCGCCGGGCAAACTAATACGACGACTCATTTAACTCCTCCAAGTGAAATAATTTCTCGAGCTAAACGTCGATAAGACGCAGCTCCAGCAGATGAACTTGCATATGTGGTGATTGGTTCGCCAGCTACTGTCGTTTCTGGAAACCGCACGGTTCGTGCGATTGTGGTGTCGAAAATTTTATCTGGGAAAGCTTCAAGAATTCTCTCTAGAACTTCCCGAGAGTGCACGGTTTTCTTATCAAACATCGTGGCCAGAATCCCCATCAACTGCAAATCCGGATTTGTATTAGCTTGAACTTTTTTGATGATGTCTACTAATAAAGCAACGCCACGAAGCGCAAAGTACTCACATTCAAGCGGGACTATCACTGAATGCGAGGCGGTTAGCGCGTTAACGGTTAAGAGACCAAGTGATGGTTGGCAGTCAATCAATATCACGTCGTAATAATCAACTACAGGTGCTAAAACTCGTTTTAAAACTTTTTCGCGAGCGATTACATTCATCAAGCCGCCTTCAGCTCCTGCTAAATCTTCATGACTAGGGATCATGTCCATGCCAGGTACTGAAGTTTTCAAAAGGTAATCATCTATCCGAGTGGATTCATCCATCATCAAGTTGTAGATAGAACCTTCGATGTTACGAGTATTTACATTTAATCCAACAGATAAAGAATGCTGCGGATCAAAATCTACGAGAAGAACTCGGCGTCCTAATTCAGCTAACGCCGCTCCTAAGTTGATAGTTGTGGTGGTTTTTCCAACGCCACCTTTTTGGTTCACGACGGAAACTATTTGCGCACCACCGTGTTCAGATAACGGGCTTGGTATCGGAAATGTCTTTGGCTTGCGGTTTAGCACGGCAGCGGTAGTAACAACTTCTTCCTCGCGATGGCCTTTTGGAACCATTTTTGTTGTCGCTTTAGCGCCCAATTGTGAAACCTCTCTTTAACCTTTTGTCGTTCTATCAACAATTGGCGACTCTACGGCGATGGCTAAAGCGGGGCAAGTGGGGAGAAATAAAGTACGGTTGCGCTGTGAGCCCCGAATCTGAATCTGCCGCTGCGCAATTAGAACCGACCGCTGGCGCAACCACCTTCTCTGGCGAAGGAAGAGTCGCTGGGTTCTCGGTTCACCTCGCAAATTTTGATGGTCCATTCGACTTACTCTTACAGCTCATTTCACGCCACCGCATGGATATTAGCGAAGTTGCGTTAGCAACCGTAACTGATGAGTTCATCAACTTTATGAGGGCGTTAGATGAGACTGAAACGGGTTGGAAATTGGACCACGCCACCGAGTTCGTGGTGGTTGCAGCCACGCTCTTAGACCTCAAAGCCGCCAGATTATTGCCTTCAGGTGAGGTTGAAGATGAAGATGATCTGGCTCTATTAGAAGCACGCGATTTATTGTTTGCGAGATTGCTGCAATATCGGGCATTTAAGGAGATCGCCTCAATATTCGCTTTCCGGATTTCGGCGGAGGAGCGGACTTTTGCTCGGGTAGTAGCCATGGAACCCTCGTTTGCGGCCTTACTCCCAGAGGTGTTGATCGGTGTTGGTCCGGAGCGCTTTGCGGCAATAGCAAATAGAGTTCTAACCCCAAAAACCGTTGCGACCCTCTCGGTGGAACACCTACACCTACCGCTAGTTAGCGTGGCAGCCGAAGCCTTGAAAGTGGTAGATCAGTTACGGCGACATAAATCGCAGACTTTTCGATCCTTGGTCCTTGATGCTGAATCGACCCTGGTTGTTGTGGCTCGCTTTTTAGCCCTGTTGGAGCTTTACCGTGAAGGGGTAGTTCGATTTGAGCAGGTAATCTCCTTAGGAGAGCTCCAAATCATCTGGATTGGGGCAGAATCAGGTGATATTCAAGTAAGTGACGAATTTGACGTATCTCCGCAGATAATCGACGGAGAAATCCAGATACCAAGCGAGGAAGAATAGTGAAAGCGAAAGGTTCAGATGTCTAATTCAGAGGTTGAACGTTCTATAGAAGCAATTCTTATCGTGGTGGACGAACCAGTATCCGAGGTTATTTTGGCGCAAATAATTGAATCACCCACTGAGCAGATCCTGGAAGCGTTACATACTTTACAGAATCGGTATGAAAGCGAATTCCGTGGATTTCAATTACGGCAAGTTTCAGGCGGTTGGCGGTTTTATAGCCATCCTGATCTAGCCCCGCTCGTTGAAAAATTTGTATTAGATGGCCAACAGGCGAAGTTGACCCAAGCGGCGTTGGAAACATTGGCAGTGATTGCGTACCGGCAGCCAATCTCGCGGGCACGGGTTTCAGCAATCCGCGGGGTAAACGTTGAGGCTGTGATGAAGACTTTAGTGACGAGAGGCTTGGTAGAAGAGAGTGGTATTGAACATGAAACCGGAGCGATTTTATATAGAACCACCTCATTCTTTCTGGAGAGATTGGGTTTAAATGCAGTTTCAGACCTACCTGCACTAGCTCCATTCTTACCTGATATCGATGGACTCGATGAGGTGATTGCTTCACTGACCGACTAGAGTCGGGGGATGATTTTAGTCCGATTGCAGAAAGTTTTAGCCGATGCGGGTGTCGCCAGCAGACGCGCTTCTGAAGAATTGATTTTGGGTGGGCGCGTAATGGTTGATGGGCGGGTAATTCGCGAACTTGGAACGAAAATAGATCCGATAAACTCTCTAGTTCAAGTAGATGGTGAAGCAATAAAGCGGGTAATCATCAAGTCTTACATTGCGTTCAATAAACCAGTAGGAGTTTTGTCCACCATGTCAGACCCGGAAGGTCGACCGTCTTTGGGAGATTTCTTTTCAGGCCGGAATGAGCGCCTTTTCCATGTTGGTCGTCTCGACAAGGAAAGTGAAGGTTTGCTACTTCTTACCAACGATGGCGAGTTAACCCATCAAAGCACCCACCCTTCATTTGGAGTGGAAAAAACCTATTTTGTAGAGATCCTCTCGCCAATTTCTAAGGAACAGATAAATGAATTAAGAGGCGGAATTCGATTAGAAGATGGCCTGGCTCGGCCGCTAAAGGTCGAAGCGGTTCCTGGACAAAATTGGGCACGCGTTGTGATCCACGAAGGCAGGAATCAGATTGTGCGAAGAATGTTTGATGAGCTAGGTCAACCTGTTCAAAGATTAGTTCGGTTAGCGTTCGGCCCCATCCTTCTCGGCGAATTACCCGTGGGGAAGTGGCGTGAGCTCAATATCGCTGAAGTAATTAGCCTGCAAAAAGCTATAGCAATAAAACAATAAATGGTTTTTTGCTAATATCGTTTTATCGCTTTATCTATTTTATGGAATCAGTTTATTATCTCTTTATCTACATTATAAGCCTGTCAAAATTCCAAAGAAACTATAAATCGACATTTTGGTATTATGAGCACTGCTCAGGCAACCTTTCGCCTAATCAGGCAGATATTAATTTATTGCCTTATTTACATATAGTTTTTTTCTTTTGGTAAAAACTTAGAGCTCTCTGTTACAGGTACCATTAGCCATGGAAATTAGGGCGATTCGTGGCGCGGTTCAGATTGCGGTCGATTCAAAAGAGGCCATGCGGACCGGGGTCCAAGAATTAATCGCAAAAATCCTGGCTGAAAATAGCCTAGCGATTGAGGATTTAATATCGATTTTTTTCACGGCCACTCCTGATTTGATTAGCGATTTCCCAGCGGCAAGTGCCAGAGGGTTGGGTTTAGATGCAATACCGTTGATCTGCGCGGTTGAGATTGCAGTCCCAGGGGCGCTACCTCGGACTATTCGTGCCTTAGTCCATTGTCGAAGTTCGCTCTCGCATCGGGAAATTAGACATATTTACCTTGGTGGCGCGGCTTCGCTCCGCCAAGATTTAGCTCAATAAGTAGCGAAAATATGGAGCAATTACCCAGAGTCAAAATCCAAGGTGCCGGTTTAATTGGTACATCTTGCGCCTTGGCCCTTAAAAGTCGTGGTTACGATGTTTCAATTTTCGACGAAAATGGTTCCGCGCAAGCGCTGGCACGTGATCTAATTGATCAACCGAATGACAGTTCTTTAACGGAATTTGAGGTAGTGATCGTTGCGGTACCAGTTTCGCAAACATTCACCGTCATTAAATCCGAATATTCTATGAACCCTAGGTCAATACTTATGGATGTTGGCAGCACAAAGCGCGAACTTCAACTTGAAGTTGATAGTTTATCGGATATTTCTTCGCATTTTATTGGCACTCACCCAATGGCAGGTCGTGAAGTTAGTGGAGCGCAAAGCGCTCGTGCAGATCTATTTATGGGTAGAGCGTGGATCATAACTCCATCGAAGATCTGCTCGCCCGAAACTGTCGCCACAGCTTCAAAGATTATCGAAGCGTGTGGCGCAAAGGTATACGCGATGACGCCAGCTGAGCATGATGAGCTGTTAGCTCAAATATCACATCTACCGCAAATTTTAAGTTCGATTTTGGCTGGAGAGCTTTTGACTCTTTCGGAAGAGAGTTTAAATTTGGCTGGCCAAGGATTGCGAGATACCACCCGGTTAGCCGATTCCAGCGCCGACCTTTGGTTGGACATTTTGGATAGTAATCGTCAATTTATTGATGTTCAATTGAAAAGTTTTGGATCAAGAATTGACCAGCTCCGCGACGCCTTAATAAATCGCAATCGGACGGAGCTAGTTGATATCTTTAAAAAAGGAAATTTGGGCAGATCTCAAATATCTGGAAAACATGGAGCAAAAGCCCGTAGTTACACCAACATATCGGTTGTGATTACGGATAAACCTGGACAGTTGGGTGCGCTATTTTCTGAATGTGCGGATGCGAATGTAAACGTTGAGGATCTCAGTATCGAACATTCGCCTGGCCAATTTACTGGTTTAATAACTTTAGCGCTTTCCGAAAGCGATGCAAAGAAACTCGAAGCGCATTTGCGCGCAAAGAGTTGGAAGGTACATAGAACGTGAAACCAATAGTGCTTGCGATTGATGGTCCGAGCGGGGCAGGGAAATCCAGCACTTCAAAGGCATTGGCAATTAGAGCTGGATGGTCTTATTTAGATACTGGCGCACTCTATCGCGCGGTTACTTGGTTGGCGCTTGAGAAGAATATTGTGGAGGAAACGGCATTACGCGATATCTTGAATGTTACTTCAATAGTTTTTAGAACTAATCCGAATTCCCCAGAAGTGATTTGTGGTGGCGTTGACATCACAAATGCAATTAGAGATCCGCGAATAACTGAGCGCGTTTCCGAAATCAGCGCAATGCCTGAAATTCGAAAAGTTTTACTGGAATTGCAAAGGAAAATGATAGAAACTGCAAAAATTGGGATTGTTGTTGAAGGCAGAGATATCGGTACAGTGGTTTGCCCGGATGCTGAATTAAAGATTTATCTACATGCTGACATTGCTGCCCGAGCTCAACGCCGAGAACGTGAATTGATTGAAAGTAATATGGTTAAAAAAATAGGTAATACTGATGAAGTTGCCGCTTCACTACAATCGCGCGATTTGATTGATTCTACGCGGAAGATTTCGCCGCTCATGCAATCTAGCGAAGCGGTGGATCTCGATTCAACAAATCTAAACTTGGATGAAACCGTAACAAAAATTTGGAGTTTATTGCAAGATCGAAATTTATTGGGGCTCCCAGTTATAGCGGTAATTGGTAGACCAAATGTTGGTAAATCAACTTTAATAAATAGATTCATCGGAACTCGCGAAGCAATAATTGAAGATAACCCAGGAGTAACCAGGGATCGAGTTTCTTATGAAGCTGAATGGAATGGTCGTCGTTTTGTAATAACAGATACGGGCGGTTGGGAATCAACACCGGAGGGAATTGCAGTGAAGATAACTGCGGCTGCCGAAGATGCGATTGCCCAGTGCGATATGGTGCTATTTGTTGTAGATGGGCAAGTTGGCGCAGTAGATGAAGACGATGCGTTAGTGACGGTTCTGCGTAAGAGTAAAAAGAAAATTATGCTAGTTGCCAATAAAATTGATAATGAAAAAGATGAAGCTTATGCATATGGATTGTGGAATTTAGGACTTGGGGAACCACATTTTGTCTCAGCACTACACGGTCGAGGCAGCGGTGATCTTTTAGATATTTTAGTTGCCAAGTTGCCTGAAGTTGGTCAGAGTCAGATCGATGATGGATACCGTCGGGTTGCAATTGTGGGTCGCCCAAATGTTGGAAAATCTTCACTTCTTAACGCGTTAGCAGGATCTCAACGTGCACTTGTTGATGATGCAGAAGGCACTACGAGAGATCCAATCGATGAACTTATAGAACTTGGCGATCGCACCTGGAGGTTTATCGATACCGCTGGATTGCGTAGACGAGCACATCAGGCTTCTGGAACTGATTACTACGCAATGCTTAGAACAGAGAGAGCAATAGATAGCGCCGAGATCGTAGTAATGATGATTGATGCTTCAGTACCAATCACCGAACAGGATTTACGGATAATCACAATGGTTGAACAATCCGGAAAAGCACTTGTGATTGGAATGAATAAATGGGATTTGGTGGACGAAGACCGCAGAGTTGTATTAGATAAAGAAATTGATAGAAATTTTGATCAAGTGGAATGGGCTGAACGCGTAAACCTGGCTGCGAAAACCGGATGGCATAAAGATCGGCTACCAATTGCGCTAGAACGCGCTCTGGAGAGTTGGGAAAAACGTATCCCAACGGCAAAGTTAAACGCCTTTCTTGGGACGATGGTTGGCAGCACGCCTCCTCCAGTTCGAGGTGGAAAACAACCGAAAATTCTTTTTGCTACTCAAGCCGGGATTGAGCCGCCTAAGTTTGTTATTTTCGCGACCGATTTCTTAGAAGCTTCTTACCGCCGCTTCATAGAGCGTAGATTGCGGGAAGAATTCGGCTTTCCGGGGACGCCGGTACAGGTTGCGGTTCGAGTTCGGGATCGTGAGTAGCTTAAAATTATGACTAAGCGCGAGATTTTAACGCTTCCTAATTTACTTTCAATTGCCAGAGGCTGTGGAATTCCATTGTTCTTATGGTTGATTCTAGATTTAGATGAACCGGTATGGGGAATTTTTGTTTTAGCCATCGCTGGGATAACCGATTACTTAGATGGCAAGATCGCTCGCGCTTGGAAGCAAGAAAGTCGATTAGGGGAGTTGTTGGATCCCGCTGTTGATCGTCTTTATATAGTTGCATCGCTAATTACGTTATACATTAAAGATGCGATACCACTTTGGATGTTAATAGTACTTTTTGGTCGAGATCTCTACCTTGGTCTACTTTTACTGGTACTGCGCCGATTCGGTGTGGCACCTTTTAAAGTCACCTACCTTGGTAAAGCTGCCACGTTCAACCTTCTTTATGCGTTCCCAATCCTGTTATTGATAAAGGAAAGTTCTGGAATTGTCTCGGATTTGGCATTTGTCTTCGGTTGGAGTTTCTCGGCCTGGGGGATCGCGTTATATCTTTTAACCGCTATCCAATATTCCATGGCTGGTGTAAGAGAGGCGGTCGCTGGAAAGAAGAGGTAGTATCTCGCTATGTCTTTAATTCCAAACAATTTGCGGTACACGAAAGAACATGAATGGGTCTCGACAACAGACCGCGCTGGTATTGTAAAAATCGGAATTACTGATTTTGCACAGAGCGCACTTGGCGACATTGTTTATATTCAAACTCCAAAAATTGGAGAGGCCTTGATTGCTGACCAAATTTGCGGTGAAGTGGAATCAACCAAGAGCGTTTCAGAGATTTATGCGCCAATTTCGGGCGTAATTGCGAGCGTAAATGAAGCGCTTAACCAGAATCCGGAATTAATGAATAGCGATTGCTATGGGCTGGGCTGGATTGCTGAAGTTGAAGTTGCAGATATTTCCGTTATCGAAAAGTTACTTTCAGCCGAGGAATATCAAACTCTCACGGCTTGACCTATCCGCTCACTCTCAATAGTGTCAGCCTCAACATTAGGCTGAGGAATCTCGGTCTTTGAGATGCGATTTAATTTTTGGAGGGTCTTGTGAGCGCTACTGCGGAAGATCCTAAGAGTGATTTAACTACAACGATCAATCTCTCGTCATTGAAATCACTATCTCCGCATGTAACTGCGATTATGGAGTCGCTTTCGGAAGAAGAACGTTCAGTTTTAGCAAAACTACCAATTGGTTCTGCGATGCTTTTGGTGGTCTCGGGTCCGGGTCGCGGATCCAGGTTTTTATTAAATGTTGGCACAACTCGGATTGGTCGTTCCCCAGAAGCCGATATATTTCTAGATGATATTACGGTTTCGCGATCGCATGCAGTTGTAGAACATTCCGTTGGAAGTAGTTACCTAGTTAGAGACGTTGGCAGTTTAAATGGAACTTATGTTGATGGTTTAGTATCGAATGAAAAAGTCTTAGTAAACGGCAGTGAATTGCATATTGGCAAATTCAAATTGATTTTTTTTATAAACGAAAACAGTTCTTTTCCAAACCGTAAATAACAGGGGAGTAAGTAATGGGCGTACCAGCTAGAGCTTATTTGAGCATTGGTGAAGTTTTAGGAAAACTACGTGCCGATTTTCCAGATGTATCAATTTCTAAAATTCGATTTCTTGAAGCCGAAGGTTTAATCGAACCGCAACGAACTCCTTCGGGTTACCGAAAATTTACCTCAGTTGATTTAGATCGGTTGCGATATGTGCTATTCGCACAGCGCGATCAATATTTACCTCTCAAAGTAATTAAAGAGAATTTGGATTCACTGGATAGAGGTTTGCAGCCTGCAACTAGCGCTAATTCACCCGCGGCACCTCGGTTAGCAACAATAGATGGCGGATTAGCGCCAAGCGCATTTGTTGAACAAGGAGATTTAAGGTTATCCAGAGCTGAACTAATTTCATCAAGTGGTGTAACCGAAGCCCAATTAATCGAATTGGAGTCATATGGGTTGGTTGCTATGAAAGGACGTTTCTATGATGCAGATGCCTTGGCTGTCGCAAAGGTGGTCGCAGAAATGGCTGCCTTTGGAATTGAAAGCCGACATTTAAGAGCGTTTAAGACCGCAGCAGATCGCGAAGTTGGCCTTGTTGAACAAGTGATAACACCGTTATTGCGACAGAAGAACACTGAGTCAAAAGCAAGAGCTGAAGAAGTTCAACGTGAATTAGCCTCACTATCGGTGCGGCTACATGCCGCTTTAGTCCGCACCGGACTACACCGCAGTAAATAAAGTTATCTAAACCGAGTAATTATGGATTTTCATGCAATAGATGTCATCGGAGTTAGGGTAGAGATGCCCTCCAACCAGCCGATAGTTTTATTGAAGGAGATTGGTGGCGTCAGATATCTACCAATCTGGGTTGGCGCAGTTGAAGCTACTGCGATTGCTTTTGCACAACAGGGGGTTACGCCGCCAAGACCCTTAACGCACGATTTGATTAAAGATCTATTAAGCGCCATTGGAAGCGATATCGATTCAATCCATCTAACCGATATTAAGGATGGAATTTTTTACGCCGCGATTAATCTTAAAGGCGGAGCCAAAGTGTCAGCTCGCCCGAGTGATGCAATCGC
Organism: uncultured Bifidobacterium sp.; assembly: GCA_964567545.1. Lineage (GTDB taxonomy): Bacteria > Actinomycetota > Actinomycetes > Nanopelagicales > Nanopelagicaceae > UBA7398. The sequence goes on from CAZMNB010000001.1 coordinate 17,278, forward strand.
AATCGCGCTCCGTACGGGTTCGCCAATTTTAGCTAGCGAAGAACTCTTGACCGAAGCCGGGATTGAAATTCCAGATCAAGCCGAAGATGAAGTGGAGAAATTCAAAGAGTTCCTAGATCAGATCAATCCCGAGGATTTCGTTGGTTAAACCTCTACTTGAGGGTTGGACCGTGTCGGTGATTGATTCCAAGAAGGTGACCCTCTACCTTTTGCTAGTAGGTAAGAATCCTTCCCCGACCTATAGATGAGGCGTTAAATGTCTGACCATAAAAACACTGGTTACCGCGGCGCCACTGCTTGTACTGCAGCAGGAATTTCCTATCGGCAATTGGATTATTGGGCTCGCACGGGGTTAGTTGAACCAACCGTTAGGAGCGCTTCCGGATCTGGAACTCAACGGTTATACGGATTCCAGGACATTCTCGTTTTAAAGATTGTAAAGCGGCTATTGGATACCGGGGTATCACTTCAAAATATTCGAACCGCAGTTAGCCATTTGCGTGCTCGAGGTATCGAAGATTTAGCACGGATTACGCTGATGAGTGACGGTGCTTCGATTTATGAATGCACCAACTCCGAGGAAATTATCGACCTTCTGCAAGGCGGGCAAGGTGTCTTTGGGATTGCAATTGGAAAGGTCTGGAGTGAGGTTGAAGGCTCGCTTTCGGTCTTACAAGGCGAGAATTTAGATGATGGGATGATTCTTTCTGGAAACGAAAGTGACGAACTCGCAGCACGTAGAAAACTCCGCGGAGCTTAATTTCCGATAGTTTTCCTTCCTCAAGCTCTTATCTGTAAATAGCTAAGAAGATTTGGAAGGCGCGGATAGTGAGTGAAATCAGAAGTGAATTCAGAGATAGGCATATAGGTCCATCTAACGCGCAAGTAAACACAATGTTAATTGAGCTTGGTTTTGCAGATCTAAAAGAATTTATTGCGAAAGTTTTGCCCGAGAGTATCGCCATGAAAACATCACTCCGGGATTTACTGCCCCCAGCGATTAGTGAAGTAGCAGCAATTGCAGAATTGCGAGATTTTGCCAGTAAAAATCGGATTGCCACATCGCTAATTGGGACTGGTTACTACGGAACAATTACACCACCAGTTGTATTACGAAATGTCTTAGAAAACCCAGCTTGGTACACCGCGTACACGCCTTATCAGCCGGAGATTAGCCAAGGTAGATTAGAAGCACTTTTTGCTTTCCAAACCATGGTTTCCGACCTAACTGGATTGCCAATAGCGAACGCATCAATGCTAGATGAAGGGACAGCAGCAGCTGAAGCAATGGTGCTTGCCCATCGGGTTTGGAAAGGTGCATCGGATGCAGTTTTCTTGATTGACAAAAATTTACACCCGCAAACGATTGCGGTAATTACTACTAGAGCTAAACCGCTAAAGATTCAGAGTGAAATTGTTGATCTAGCTTCATCTGAAAAACTTAATTCAAATGCTTTCGGCTTGATCGTGCAATATCCAAACACTTTTGGTGCAATTTCAAATTCAGCATCAGTGATTAATTGGATGCATGAAAGAGATGGCCTTGCAATAATGGCGGTTGATCTACTTGCGTTAACACTTATCAAATCACCAGGGGAGTGGGAAGCTGATATCGCAGTTGGAACGGCGCAACGGTTTGGTGTACCAATGGGTTTTGGCGGACCACATGCCGGTTTTATCGCGGTACGTTCCGGATTAGAACGATCAATGCCCGGAAGATTGATCGGTGAAAGCATTGATTCGCATGGCAATCCCGCGCTTCGGTTGGCCTTGCAAACAAGAGAGCAACATATCAGGCGCGACAAAGCAACTAGCAATATTTGTACCGCTCAAGTTTTGCTTGCTGTGATCTCTGCTTTTTATGCAGCATGGCATGGACCTGATGGGCTACGAGCGATTGCGGAGCGGGTTAATTCGTACGCCGTAACTTTTTCTAGAAAATTGACAGAACATGGAATAGTTTTGAGCAACTCGCAAATCTTTGACACTGTCACTTTTCAATATAATGATTATGAAAAACTTAAATCTAAAGCGGAAGCAGCCGGATATAACTTACGATATACGGGAGATTTAATTGGCGTCAGTTTTGACGAAACTACTACAAATTCTGTTCTCGTCGACCTATTTGCTTTTCTCGGAATATCTTGGGATGGAACGCTACTAAAAAGCGTCGTGGCTAAAGAATTTACTAGGGGTACAAAGTTTTTACAGCATCCGATTTTCAATTCATATCATTCTGAAACTGCGATGTTGCGTTATTTGAGAACGCTCTCTGATCGAGATTTAGCGTTGGACCGAACCATGATCCCGCTCGGATCGTGCACTATGAAATTGAATGCAACCACGGAAATGGAATCTATAACCTGGCCGGAATTTGCATCGCTTCACCCATTTGCACCGATTGCACAGAGCGCTGGTACTCGTGAATTAATCGCTCAACTTTCTAATTGGTTGATCGGAATCACTGGTTATGATGCAGTTTCGTTACAACCCAACGCTGGCTCCCAAGGCGAATTCGCTGGATTGTTGGCAATTAGAAATTATCTAGACAATAAAGGGGAGTCCAATCGAGATATCTGTTTAATCCCATCCAGCGCGCATGGCACCAACGCTGCGAGTGCGGTAATGGCTGGCATGCGAGTTGTAGTGATTGAATGTGATGAAGCTGGAAATGTTAGCGTCACTGATTTGAAAGGAAAGATCGCTCAATATCGCGAAAACTTAGCGGCTTTGATGGTGACTTACCCATCGACCCATGGTGTATTCGAAGAGGCAATCGGCGAGATATGTGGTCTGATTCATGATGCGGGCGGCCAGGTTTATGTAGATGGTGCAAATTTAAATGCGTTAGTTGGGTTGGCACAACCAGGAAAATTTGGCGCTGATGTATCACACCTAAATCTGCATAAAACTTTCTGCATTCCACATGGCGGCGGGGGACCAGGGGTTGGCCCAGTAATTTCTCGTTCTCATTTAGCACCGTTTTTACCTAATCATCCATTAGATATAACTGCTGGCCCGATAACAGGTCCAGGACCAATTTCAGCTGCGCCATTTGGATCTGCCGCAATATTGCCGATTTCTTGGGCATATATTCGAATGATGGGCGGCGACGGATTAACTTCTGCGACTGAGATCGCAATTCTCTCAGCAAATTATATTGCGTTGAAATTAGGTAGCGCTTATCCAATTCTATATAGTGGTAAAAACGCGCTAATTGCTCATGAATGTATTATTGATTTACGAGATTTAACCAAGTTAAGTGGCGTGACTGTCGATGACATTGCGAAACGATTAATGGATTACGGTTTTCATGCGCCAACTATGAGTTTTCCAGTACCAGGCACCTTTATGATCGAACCAACTGAAAGTGAAGATATTCGCGAATTGGACCGATTTATCGCCGCTATGCTCTCGATTCGAAGCGAGATAGATGAAATTATTGATGGCAAAGTTACAATTACAAATTCCGCGTTACGAAATGCGCCACATACTATGAGCGATCTTTTGCAAACCCAATGGAAGCGGCCTTATTCGAGAGAATTTGCAGCGTTTCCAACGGGTGTAGAAGTTGGATTAACCCGTGCCGGAAAATACTGGCCGACTACGGGGCGGATAGACGGGGCGTACGGGGATCGGAATCTGGTTTGTGCTTGCGAACCTATCTCGGCGATCGCAATCAATTAACCGATTTACGCTGGTTTTACTTTACATAATGTCACTTATCGGCGATATTTGTAGGTACCAAAACCCCATTTAGTGACATTCCAGAGCGCTTCAGCCACAATCTTTTTGCTCATTTTTGAAACGCCGCCAGCTCTTTCAATGAATGTTATAGGTACTTGTGCGATTGAAAATCCATTAATCGAACTTCTCAAAGCAACTTCGATTTGAAAACAATATCCTTGTGAATTTATATTCCCTAAATCAATTTCTTCCAAAACTTCGCGATGGAATGCACGAAAACCGCTCGTTATATCCTTAAGATCTAATCGAAGCGCAAACCTTGCATATCCGGTTCCGATTTTAGAAATTAATTGTCGAGAGAGCGGCCAATTTACAACCGACCCGCCAGGCATCCATCGGGTACCAATTGCCAGATCATGCCCGCTCAACGCGTCCAGAAGTCTGACTAATTGTTCAGGTTGATGGCTCAAATCCGCATCAATTTCACAAAGATAATCGAAATCTTTGGCTAAACCCCAATTGAAACCCGCGATATAGGCAGGGCCAAGTCCCCCTTTACCTGGTCTATCTAAAACCGTAATCCAAAGCAAGGCTCGTTCTTTGACAGCGTTTGATGTTCCGTCCGGAGAATTGTCATCAACAATCAACAAGGAAATGTCATATCTATCTGCAAGGTCTTTTCTAACCTGGGATATCCGAGTGATCAGACCATGTATCGATTCAATTTCATTAAAAGTAGGCGATACGATTAATACTTTAGGTAGTTTATCCATCTTTTCTCCGCCGTAACGATACTATAAAGATTCCTGCAATAACAATTTCGGGCAAGTTGCGGTGTTTTGAAATTGGCGTATCGTAATTATTCAAATGCATCTGACTTGATAGTGAAGTTGAGGTGAATTGATTCGCTTTCGACACAACTCCCCCTTTGTTATTAAGAAATCCGGTAAAACCGGTAGTAGAAACAACTGCTGTGGCTTTTCGTAGTTCGTATGCTCTCACACGCGCAATCAGAAACTGCTGAGCGGCCTCTGCGCTTCTCCCGAATGTCGCATTATTGGTCATGGAGATAAGTAAGTTATTTCCAGCGGCATTCTCCGTTGTGGTTTGATCATCTAGTAATTCGAAGCAGATAAGTGGGGTGAAAATCGCCGTTTTGCTCACCAATTGCGGCTTTTCCTCGCCCGGCAGAAAATTAGTGACATTTTTTGCAAGTGGTGAAATCTTTTCAGCAAGATTTCGCAATGGAATGTACTCGCCAAAGGGAGCTAAATCCCGCTTCACATATCTAGAAATAGATCCGTTGCTCCGATAAAGAATTGCCGCATTTTGTGGGCCAGCGCTATTATCTAATACTGCACCGATTAATAGATCAGCGCTCGATTGTTTCCTTAGCAATTGGATTTTTCGGTCAATTTCTGGGTTCTTAAACGGGTCTAAGTCGCTTGCATTCTCCGGCCAAATAATCAAATCTGTTGGTTTTGATTTGGGTTCTGAACTGGTAAGAAATTTCTCAGTAGTCAAATAATGTTTATTAAATACCGCCATTGGCACGCTGTTGAAATTTAGATTAGCTTCAGGCACTCCCCCTTGAATAAGCGTTGCTTGTAAAGTGCCATCAGTTTCATTTCCTATTCGCTGATCGATTTTGACTTCGATTGCAAATCCAAGTAGCACGATGGTAATGAATACATAGAAAGATTTCTGTCTCATTCGATTATCGGTGAAAAGCAAGGTGAAGAGAACGGTCAAAAAACCTAATCCGGTCACACCAATTAGCGGTAGATAGAAACTAAGTGGCGAATCAATCTGCGCAAAACCTATACGCCCCCAGCCAAACCCTCCAAAAGGGAATTTTTCTCGAGCAAATTCAATCAATACCCAAATCGCCGCAAATCTAAAATAGTGCTGCAAACTTTGACGCCATCTGAAAATAGCGAAAATAGCGAAGAAAAATGATTCCCCAAATACCAGAATTAACCACGGAAGCGCACCAACAAATATAGAACTCCAATGCAGTAGCGGCGCGAAAAAAAAGATTCCATACAATATCGATATATACGATCGCTTCCTAAAATTTGCAGATAATAATTCTTTGTAAAATATGGCAATTGATATCGGAGCTAAGAACCATAGATTTAGCGGTGGAAATGTGGCTGATAGCAGCGCTCCGGCGAGCAGGGTTTTTAAAAGATTTACCAACCGAGTGCATCCATCATTCGATCAATGCTACTTCCCAAGCCATATTTCTTTCGGTAATTTTCGATACTTTCGATGTTTTTAGGTCGGTTTGGTACGGCATGGGATATTTTCGGAACTGGTGCATCGATTGCGCAGTGAACTACTTTCGGCGCAATCTTTATATATTCACTTCCTTCAATTAATTTTCGTTGCAACAAGGGCTTCAAACGGGAATCACCGGAATGAGCAGCTACTAAGGCGTCATCTAGCGATTTAAAGCTATTAGCAATTACCGCAGCTCCTTTTTCACCGATGCCACGTACCCCGGGAAGACCATCAGAGGCATCGCCCCGAACCATAGCGAATAGCGCATACCTATCCCCTGGTATCTCATATTTCTTTTTAATCCATGCATGATCAACTAAATCGTGAGCTGAAATCCCTTTGGCTAAATAGACAACTTTTACATCTTTATCGGGATCTACTAATTGGAATAGATCTCGGTCCCCGGTAACTATTCTGATAGGTCCAATTTCCGTTGCGGAAATTGTTGCAATCACATCGTCAGCTTCATAGTCATCCACACCGATAACCGCAATACCAAAAAGATCTAATAGATCCAAAAGAATTGGAATTTGCGGAGTTAACAAATCTGGTTCTTCCTCTTCGCCATCCGCAGCCAATCTATTCGATTTATATTCAGGGAAAAGTTCTACTCGCCAAGTAGGGCGCCAATCACCATCAAGACAAGCTACCAATCGATTCGGTTGATATTTTTGGATCAATCGAGCAGACATATCTAAAAAACCTTTAACCGCATTTACTGGTGTTCCATCTGGCGCTAATAAAGTATCGGGCATCCCATAGTAGGCTCGGTACCAAAGTGATGCGCTGTCTAACAACATCAAAGTCATGCTGTCACCGCCGAATAAGAAATAATTCCTCTATCGATTCTACGTAACGCCTCTTTAATTGAACTCCGCATTTCTGGTCGGGCATTCAAAAGTTGGCCGAGCAAATCTATCAACTGACGGATTACACGAACGAAATCCCCCACGGTTAATTCGCTTTCTCGCAAAATTGAACTTAACGAATGTCCACTAGCCCAACGATAACTTTGCCAGATGAAATCTAAATCTGGCTCTCGTTGAGTAGCTAAATTGTGACTTCTCTCCAATATCGTCAGCTCTTCCCATGTTTTTATCAATCTATCCAAAGGCTCATTCAATGACCTGGGAATTCTCGGCGAAGTACTTTTATCATTTCTATTTTCGAAGACACAGGTTGAAAGCAGTGCGACCAATTCAGCAGCGGGAAGCTGGTCCAAAATGCCTTTTCGCAGTGATTCGGCAATCAGGAGATCAGTTTCGGCGTAAATTTTTGTTAAAATTCTTCCGGATTCCGTAAGTTTTTCGTTTTCAATATATTTTAGTTCAGATAAGACAGCAATTATCCGATCAAAAGTTTTGGGAATTACATTAGTACGAGATTCAATCCGTTTAATCAATCCTGAATTTTCACGGATTAGGCGTTCTCCCTTTTCAGCAATCCGAGCGTGATTTTCGCGCTCTGGGCATTGGTGACAAGGATCAGATTTCATCTCTTTACGGAGCCTTGCAATTTCATCGTCACTTTGCTTTATGAATTCTTTTCGAGTGCCACGGTAATTGCGTCCTTGCGCAACAATTTCTCGTTCGATGGCTTTTATCTGTACTCGATAGGAAATATATTTGCTGAAGTCACCTAAATGGCATCGTGATTCGTTTTCATATTGCGTGATCAATTTTTCACTTCTGCTAATCTGTTTCGTTAAACCTACAACAGCGCGATCAGCTTGAAATTGTGCGAATGACGCAGCCAATGAATTTCGCGCGAGCTCACGGTTGAACCTTGAAATCAAGTTTGCGCTCATGTTGTAGGTCGGAGAAAAAGATGATCGAAGTGGGTAGGTTCTAGTGCTGGCTAGACCTGCCGCAGTCCCAGAATCCACGGTTTCATTCCAAAGCACCACCGCATTACCTTCAATATCGATACCACGCCGGCCGGCTCTCCCAGTTAATTGAGTGTATTCACCTGGCGTGATTGCAGCATGCGTTTCGCCATTCCACTTGGTTAATTTTTCTAAAATTACGGTCCGGGCTGGCATGTTTATGCCTAACGCTAATGTTTCAGTAGCGAAAACACATCGAATCAATCCCCTCTGGAAAAGTTCTTCGATGGTTTCTTTAAACATTGGCAACAAACCAGCATGGTGTGCAGCTATCCCTCGCTCTAACGAATCGCACCATTGATAGAAATCTAATATCGCATAATCTTCCTGCGGAAGTTCGGCGGTCTTCTCAGCAATAACAGTTTTTATCTCCGAACGTTCAGCGCTAGTAGTCATGCGAAGATTTGCTTGGATACACGAACGTACCGCAGCGTCGCAACCAATCCGTGAGAAGACAAAGAAAATTGCTGGAAGATACCCTTGACTCTCTAGTTTTTCGATAATTTCAGGTTTACTTAATTGTTTCTGACGATAGGATTTGTAATCAGCGCTATTCCAATTGCGTTGATTTGAAGAACGAATGTTTCGATGCGATTCTTTTTCCAACCGTAATATTTCTGGGTTCACTCGACCATCGTCGACAAAGAGATCTAGCAACCTATTGCCCATTAAAACATGTTGATAGAGCGGTACCGGTCGGATTTCACTTACAACGACCGCCGTATCACCGCGGATAGTATTAAGCCACTCACCGAATTCCTCAGCGTTGGAAACTGTTGCAGATAGCGATATAACTTGAATTCGGTCTGGTAAATGAATCAATATCTCTTCCCAAACCGCTCCCCGAAATTTATCGGCTAGATAATGAACTTCATCCATCACAACGTATTTTAAATCGGCTAGCGTATTAGATTGCGCATAAATCATATTACGCAGAACTTCTGTGGTCATAACTACTATGGCTGCATCGCCATTTATCGAAGAATCACCCGTTAATAATCCGACCTTTTCTTCACCATAAACTGATACCAATTCTTGAAATTTTTGATTAGATAGCGCTTTTATTGGAGTTGTATAAAAACATTTAGATCCTTCTTTTATTGCTAAATGAGCGGCAAACTCGCCAACAATAGTTTTACCAGCTCCGGTTGGGGCCGCCACCAACACACCTTTACCTGATTCAATACTGTGACACGCAGCAATTTGAAAATCATCAAACGGGAATTCGTACCCGGATTCGAAAAATTTAGTGGCCTGAAATTTTTGTCGCTTTTTTGCAGATGCAAAACGTTCCGATGGAGTCTCCATTAATTGTTTCGACGCCAAGTAAGTAGCGCTTTCGGAACTATTTTGGCAGTTACCGGTAAGGGCCCAACTCGTTCGCCATCACAATACGCAATCGCATCAGCTTCAATCGTGATTTCCTTGCAACGCCTAATCGAGACCGCTGGATGAGTAATATGTTTTCCGGAGAAAACTTTAGGAAAGACTTTTAGGAATTCATATTTAGATATTGGCGACAGGATCATTACATCAAAGAATCCATCTGTAATCGAGGCTTTAGGACATACTTGCATCCCCCCGCCGTAAGAACTGCCATTAGCTACAGCTATTAACATCGCTTTGGATTGAAATCTTTGCCCATCGATGATGAAACTATAATCTTTCGGTTTAAAAATGGGCAATTCTAATGCGATTGCAACGTTATATTTCATTGGCCCTCGAATTGAAGTAATGAGATTCGCTCTTTCATTAACTACAGCGTCAAATCCCGTACTTAGAATATCTGCGAAATACTCACCATCCACTACGCCTAAGTCGATTGCCTCCGGTTGTTCGGTGAAAGCAAAATCCAGGATTTCAAGTGGATTATTTAAAGAAAGATTCTGCGACCTCACAAAATCATTTCCAGTTCCAGCTGGGATAACCAGCAAAGGGATTTTACTTTTCGCTAAAATTTGAATAACTAGATGTACCGATCCATCTCCGCCAACTAAAATCACTTTCTCTATAGCGCCACTATTTATCTGAGCGGATAACTCTGCAATAGTAGTTGCGATCGAGTTCGTGGAGATTTCCTCGAAAACCATTTTTCGCGTTGAGAGCGATTGGCTGACTAATCCCCCAATTTTTCTTCCTTTACCACCGCCGGAAGTAGGATTGATTACTAGAAGTGTTTTCTTCATCGCTTGCTCTTTTTTGCAACCGGTTTCCGCTTCGCCTTTTTAACAGCTGGCGCGATTTCAGATTCAGCGGCGGTCAATTCAGCTATTGAGGTGGGTTCGTCATCCAACAATGATGCAGAGCCATCATCGACTTCGAGTTTTCCTTTCTGCCGCTTTTTATCAATTAGTAGCGCGATTACGCCACTGCCAAAATAGAAACCTATCAGTGGTAGAGCGAGTAATCCCATAGTAATTGGATCCCCAGTAGGCGTGAAAGCTGCAGTAAAGAGAGTGATTGCAAAGACTGCCAACCGCCATGGTTTCAAGATTCCTTTTCCAGTCAAAACGCCAGCCAGACTAAGCGAAACCAAGAAGACCGGAAGTTCAAATGCGATTCCAAAAAGCAGAATAACCCTCATTACAAAATCTAAGTAATCATCAAATTTAACTAAGTTCGACAGAGCATTCGGGGTAAATCCAAAAAGTACTTTGATTGCAACGGGTAAAATTAGATAACCGAGAATAGCGCCGCCTGCGAAAAATGGCGTAGCGCAAACGATAAAGAGAATTGAATATCTTCGCTCTTTTTTATGCAATCCGGGAGCGACGAAGGCCCAAAGTTGATAAATCCAAAATGGCGCAGCCAAGATTACGCCAGTTAGCAGAGCCACTTTTATTTGCAGGTTTAAAGGTCCTAAAACTCCGTTGATGTAGAGAGAACCACAATGCGTTGCACCAGTTATTTGCGCACGCTTCAAATCACATACCGGTTCCGAAAGCGTGGTAATTATTTGATTGTAAAAAATCCAACCAACAATCGAAAAAACCAGAATAAAAATGGTTGCTCGTACTACCCGTTTTCGAAACTCCCTTAAATGTTCCAATAACGGCATTCGGCCGTCAGCAGATGATGCCATCTCCGTTACGCTCGGGTAACCAAAATCGGTGTTTCGTTACCATTCCTACTTTTCTGCGGTAGGAGTGTCGCCCTTTTTATCTTCTTCTTTGTTTAATTCTTTAACTTCGCTTTTGAAGATCCGTAAGGAACGGCCTAAGGAACGCGCCGAATCTGGTAAACGCTTAGCGCCAAATAGCAGAATAACCACTAGAAGTAGAATCAAGATATGTGATGGTTCGCGAAGAAACATGGCCATCCTTTACTTTTGAAAATGCGAAGGGCTTACTCCCTTCGACGGCAGCGCTTACGCTACCTCAAAAACCAATATTACGAAACGTGAAGCTCAAACTGCCCTTGAGGCTCAATAGTTGGAAAGGGCCACTTTAGATCGATTGATTACTTCTTGCTTAAGTAGGGCTGGGGTCAATATCGAAATATGCCCCGCATTGGCCATCACGTTTCGGATCATCCATTCATTATCCCAAACTTCTAATTTAGCGGTCATCCCAGCATCGTCCAACTCTGTTAAACGTTGCCGAATATTCTCTACGAAATATAAAGATGTCCGATCATATTTAAAAGTGATTACTTCAGCGGTAGTTGCGCGTAACTCCGCAGCTGAATTGGGAGTTCGATCCTGATTAGAATCTATAGTAGTGGCTTCACAAGTTAAAATCCGTGAGATCGCAAAAGTACGATTCGCTTTGGAATTAAAACACCATGTGAAAAGTAGGAACTCCTCACCTTGTTGCACTATCTCTATCGGGGCAATTTTTCTTGAGGTAATGGAATCTTTGGAAGTGTTCAAATAACTTATTAAAAGGGATTTATGATTTCTTATCGCCTCGGCTATCAAATCTATAAAAGGTAAGCTCCGATCGTCGCTATAGAGGGATGGAACTGCAGTTGAGCTTTCCATCAAATTCTGAAGTTTGGCTTGCAAATCCTGTACGATTCCTTTCTTTGAATCATCATCAATCTGGGTACGAATCACATCCAATCCCATGATCAGAATAGATAGCTCTTCGCCACTTAGTTTTCTCGGTAGATTCAGATTTTGTGGTTCGCGTACTGTGACAAATCCATTTTCAAAAGAGAGATCTATCAATTCAAGTGGAGTGTATTGAGGCAATCCGCACATAAAGATGAGATTCAGATCAGCTAATATTTCTTTTTCGCTAACTTTAAATTCTTTAGCTAAATCATCAATCGCTATTCCTTGGTGTGCAAGTATAAACGGAATCAAATCAAGTAATCGCGCAGTTCTCGATAATGGCTTATCCAATTTGCACCAACTTCTGCAGGGATTCGACTACGGATGATTTCAAATCAGCTGGCGAGACCACAATTACATCCGCCCCATGCCAGAGAATTTCCTGGAGCGTTTGAGAGCGGTTTATCTCGCTGAATTGAATCGTGTCCCATTCAGCGTCGTTGCGAATAATTTCTGATTTAAGGCGTAGCGCAAGACACCTGGCTTTCCGGACTAAAACAACAATTGGAATCTCTGGGCTTTCTTGCAGCATCACTAAATGTTCTGAAATATTAAAATTCTCGGGTGGTTTGAAAGCTTTGATTTGCCCAATTGCCTTACATTCGTTAGCAATCCGGGCAATCTTGAAAACTCTAATAGCCTCCTTATTAATATCTCGACCTACTAAATACCATTGGCCGCGCCAAGCAGCTACCCCATATGGCTGTATCTCGCGGGGCTCTAAAATATTTTCAGAATTTGGATAATCGAAACTTATATTTTGAAAGTTTATGGTGGTTCGCCAAATTTCGGGGAAATTCAGATTATCTGTTGCGATATGAATCGGAGCATCTATGTAGGTTGTGACATCATTTTCAATTCCCAAAGAACGTAATTTACGTAATGCGCTTTGCGCGGAATCCGAAAATATTGCCTCTTGCCAGGTTTTAGCTGCGAGGGCTAACAAGGAGAGTTGTTGCGCATTTAGATTGTTCAACGAAAGCGAATAATCGGTCGATTTAATTCGATATCCGGGTTCATCCTCGAAAAGCGGGTCTAGTCCACCAACTTCTATGTTGATTCCAAGATTCCGTAAATCATCTTTATCTCGTTCAAACATTCGCTCCATTGCCTCTGCTGAGCCGCTATAGCCCGCAACAACTCGGAAGATTTCGCTCTTTTTTATGAACCGCTGCGCAGCTAATAGCGCCATTGTGAGGTTTATTAAGCGTTCTGTTTTCCCAATGGACATGAGAGAAGGCTACCGACCTTGCTAGGCTTCTGCTCTGCTGAAAGTTATCAAATACTAAAAGATTGGTTGTAGATGAAGAAATATCTGGTTCTGCCCGTAACTTTATTAATGTCAATAACCCTAGCAGCATGCAGTACTGATGGAGGAACTGAAACTGTGACTAACAATCAAAGTAATTCAAATTCAACGGTAGGACTTCCAGTTGTAACTGGGGCCGCCGGTACGCAACCAGTAATCACCGCTCCGACTGGCACGCCACCTGCCACAATGCAAACTAAGGATTTGATTGTTGGTACTGGTGATGTAGTTCTGCCAACTTCTACGCTGACAGTTCAGTACGTCTTAATGGCCTGGTCAACTGGGAAAATTGTGGAATCTTCATGGAGCAGCGCGCCTGCAACTTTTCCATTGAGCGGAGTTATAACCGGCTGGCAAGAAGGCATGCCTGGCATGAAAGTTGGCGGTCGGAGATTATTGGTGCTTCCACCAGATAAAGGTTATGGCGCAGCTGGTGGCGGTCCGATCGGTCCAAACGAAACCTTAATCTTCGTAGTGGATGTCATTTCTATTAGTTAATAATCACTCATCATCAGCGGCGCCGTACGCACCCTTTGCAGGGCGACGGCGCCGTTTTAACGCAATCGTGCCTTCCGCAACTTTTCTGGCAAAAATAATAAATCCAGTATGAGCGTTCATTTTATGTTGTGGTCTCACCGCAAGTCCTTCATGATGCCATCCGCGAATTAACCCTTCGAAACTTTCTGGTTCAGTAAATCGACCATCTTCTTTTAAAGCCTCAGCCAGTTTAGAAAGTTGTGTTGTAGTTGCAACATATGCCGCGAAAACACCACCAGGTTTCAAGGCTCTGTATCCCATTTCCACACAATCCCATGGGGCTAACATATCTAAAATTACACGATCGAAATCCGAGGCGTGTGCTATTTCTTGTACCGCGCCAACTGAAAGTTGCCAATGTTTGGGTTTGTCACCGAAATATGCAATTACATTAGATTCCGCGATCAATGCAAAATCTTCGCGTTTTTCAAATGAATGTACCAAACCTTGAGCTCCTACGGCGCGCAATAGCGAAATACTCAAAGCACCGCTCCCCGCGCCGGCTTCCAAAACTTTAGCGCCAGGGAAAATATCGGCATAACCTAGAATCAATGCAGCATCTTTTGGATAGACAATAGTGGCACCACGTGGCATAGATAGCACGAAATCAGTAAGTAGCGGTCGAAAAGCTTGATATTTCGTACCAGCGTTAGTTGAGAAAGTTGTACCTTCAGGTGCGCCAATTAATACGTCATGTTCCAACCAGCCTTTATGGGTATGAAACTGACCTCCTGCAATGAGATTAATTGAATATAGCTTTCCTTTTTCGTCGGTTAGCTGAACTCGATCGCCAATTCTAAACGGTCCCGAAGGATTGAAATTCATAGTGACACAATATCGATAGGATTAACTTAATACTAATCTTTGAAAAATATCGTTCAATTTCCGAAAATCCAAATTTTGCAGCGACGGCACTATCTGCAAACGTGAACTGCTAGGCAACTCCCCTAGATGTGAAATTCCAATAACAGCGGCACCGCTTGCAATAGCCGCGGTGACTCCAACAAACGAATCTTCTAATATTAAACAATCTCGAATATCCACCTTTAAAGAATTGGCAGCCTTCAAATATCCCTCTGGGGATGGTTTACTCTCGCTTACATCGTCAGCAGAAACAGTGGTTTTAAAACGTTCGATTCCGATCGAGGCAATTGCAGCATTAACCAATGATCGCGAACTAGCCGTAACCATCGCCATTGGCACCTTTGACTCGAAACAACTATCAAAAAGCGATAGCGCACCAAGTGCATACGGCACCCCATTTGACAATTTTTTCTCCATAAGTGAAATCAAATTCTTAGCAAAATATTCTGCGCTTTCTTGATGATTGGTTTTCGTTGCCATGTAGGCTCCTACTCGCGGCATCGGCCCGCCCAAGCAAGCTATTTGATCTTCTTCATTCCAATCTGTATTGAAAGTAGCCATCAACTCCTGCTCTGCTGCTAACCAAAGCGGTTCAGAATTTATTAAAGTGCCGTCCATATCCCACAAAATTGCTTTTAAACCTAATGTGTTTTCAGGTGGCATTGAAATATTTAGCTTCCGGATGGTGCACAATTATTGCTGAAGTGGATTGTTCGGGATGTAATTGGAATTCTTCGGATAATTCCACACCAATTCTTGAAGGATCTAAAAGCTCACAAAGCTGCACTTGCTGTTCTAAATCCGGACAAGCAGGATATCCAAAACTATAACGAGAACCTCGGTACTCTTGATCCAAAATCCCAATGAGCGTTGCTCCGTCTTCATTGCGAAATCCCATCTCTTCGCGAACTCTGCCATGCCAATGCTCAGCTAGCGCTTCGGTTAATTGCACCGACAATCCATGCAATTCTAGATATTCTCGATAGCGATCTTCCGCAAAAAGTTTTCCCGTGGCTTGACTTACCGACTCTCCCATTGTTACTACATGGAATGCCACCACATCAACTTCTCCTGAATCTTTTGATTTGAAAAAATCACTTAAACATAATCTACGATCGCGACTCTGTCTCGGAAAAGTGAAACGTAATCGCTCTTTTCCAGCATCGGATCCATCGTGATGCAAAATGATTAAATCATTTCCCTCGCTAACACATGGAAAATAGCCGTAAACCACCGCTGCGTTAAGCCATCCATGAGATTGCGCCTCATTCATAAGCGTTCGTAGTCTTGGCCGCCCTTCGTTCTCAACCATGGATTCGTATTCACCGCGCCCGCCTTTTAACCCCCATTGCCCCATGAAGAGTGCGCGTTCATCAATGGCACCTGCGTAATCTGCAAGTGCAATACCTTTTACAACTTTGCTTCCCCAAAATGGTGGATTGGGGACGGAATTATCGGATGCGACATCACTTCGTTTTGTATCAATTTCAGAATCAATTGGCGCAATCTTTACCGATCGCGTTCTTCGGGCTTTTAGTTCTGGTAACTTCGCATCTGGATCGCCTCGTTTGATTAACATCATGGTATCCATCAATTTCAAACCTTCGAAAGCATCTCGGGCATATCTAACTGTTCCCGGAAAAATATTTGCGAGATCTTGTTCCACAAAAGTTCTGGTCAGGGCCGCACCACCCAAAATGACAGGCCATTTTTCTGCCAGCTTACGAGATTCAAGTTCCAGTAAATTCTCCTTCATGACCACAGTAGATTTAACTAACAAACCACTCATGCCGATTACGTCTACATTTTTGCTTTCTGCAGCATCAATTATTTGATTGATCGTTTGTTTGATTCCGATATTCACAACGGTATAGCCATTATTTGTTAAAATTATGTCAACTAAATTCTTGCCGATATCGTGCACGTCGCCTTTTACGGTTGCTAAAAGCATAGTGCCGCGACCAGCATCATCAGTTTTCTCCATATACGGTTCGAGAATCGCAACGGCGTTTTTCATCACCTCTGCAGATTGCAGTACGAAAGGTAATTGCATCTCCCCTTTGCCGAAAAGTTCTCCGACAACTTTCATGCCTTCTAGAAGATAATCGTTGATTATTGTTAGCGGTGGAATCTTTGCGGTTAAAGCTTCTTGCAAGTCTTTCTCTAACCCAACCTTTTCGCCATCAATGATTCGACGCGACAATCTTTCGCCAAGTGGTAACGCGGCGAGTTCAGCGGCCCGACTTTGGCGGTTATTTGTAACCTCGACGCCTTCGAAAAGTTCCAGAAATTTTTGTAATGGATCATAAATACAATGATCGCCATCGTATTTACGCCGATCATAAACTAGATCTAACGCGACTTCTAGAATTACCGGGTCTATTCGGGAGATTGGCGTGATTTTTGAAGGATGCACGATTGCAGAATCAAGACCCGCTTTAACTGCTTCAGCTAGGAATACCGAATTCAATACAATTCTGGAAGCTGGGTTTAAGCCGAATGAAACGTTACTCACCCCAAGTGTTGTTTGAACATCTGGGAATTCTTCCTTCAATGTTCTAATTGCATTTATGGTTTCGATCGCATCTTTTCTTGTTTCTTCTTGTCCAGTCGCAATTGGAAAGGTAAGACAATCGATCATAATGTCGCAAGTTGCGATGTCCCAATTTGAATTCAAATCCATGATTAACCGTCGCGCAACCTTTAGCTTCCATGCTGCAGTTCTGGCCTGACCTTCTTCATCAATTGTTAATCCAATTACGCTTGCGCCATGTTCTTTAACAATTGGCATTATGCGAGCAAACCTTGAATCTGGTCCGTCGCCATCTTCGTAATTAACTGAATTAATTACGGATCGACCGCCAAGATGTTCTAGTCCAGCTCGGATAACTGCTGGTTCAGTTGAGTCTAAAACAATTGGCAAAGTGGCGCTGGTGGCTAATCTGCTGGCGAGTTCTGCCATATCTTTTACGCCATCTCGACCGACATAATCAACTGATAAATCCAACATATGTGCACCATCTCGAATTTGATCGCGCGCAATCTCTAAACAGCTCTGCCAATCTTCCGCAATAAGTGCGTCGCGAAATGCTCGCGAACCATTTGCGTTCGTCCGCTCACCAATCGCCAGATATGTTAAATCTTGTCTAAAGGGCACAAATTGATAAAGTGAAGATGCGCCAGCTTCGATTTCTGGCGCTCTGGTAGTTATTTTTCGGCCACGCAATAATTTGGAAACTTCAGCTAGATGTGCTGGGGTGGTGCCGCAACAGCCGCCAATTAGTGATACGCCATAGTTTTCAACAAAAGTTTCTAGTGCCGCTGCTAACTCCAAAGGCGATAATGGGTAAAGCGCACCATCTGGACCCAGAATTGGTAATCCAGCATTGGGCATACATGAAATTCCAACTTGCGAACTCTTACCCAAGGTCCGTAAATGCTCGCTCATCTCGGCTGGACCGGTTGCGCAATTTAAACCGATTAAATCTATGCCAAGCGGTACTAAAGCGTTAAGGGCAGCGCTAATTTCTGAACCAAGCAACATCGTGCCGGTAGTTTCAACCGTAACCTGTGCAATCAGGATGAGATCGCGTTCAGTCTTATCTATTACCGAACGTGCGCCGTTGACGGCTGCCTTGGCTTGTAATAGATCTTGGGTTGTCTCTATTAATAACGCATCACAACCACCATCAACTAAACCTTGGGACGCTAACGCATAAGCTTCTTTCAATTTCTGATAAGTCGTATGACCTAAGGTAGGCAGCTTCGTTCCTGGTCCAAGGGAACCTAAAACCCATCTAGGTGAATCCTCAGTCGAGAATTCATCAGCAACGCTTCTAGCGATTTTTGCGCCAGCAAAGGCAAGTTCGTAAATGCGATCTTCAATTCCATATTCAGCAAGGTTTGCCCAATTAGCGCCAAAAGTATTGGTTTCTACCGCGTCAACACCTGCGTTGAAATACTCTCGATGAATGCCAGCCACCACTTCTGGTCTAGTTATATTAAGAATCTCGTTACAGCCTTCATGGTCTTGAAAGTCAGCCATAGAAGGATTGGCAGCTTGCAACATTGTTCCCATTGCGCCATCGGCAATTACTACTTGAGTAGCTAAAGCGCTCCGCAATGAACCTGG
>CAZMNB010000001.1:36134-38904 GCA_964567545.1 uncultured Bifidobacterium sp.
GCAATGAACCTGGAATTTTGCCTGCGTTAAGGGAGCTCATTCGCCGAAGGTTATCGTAGGGTAGGTCTATGTACCTCTTTGAAAGCCGATTTCCAATCCGCAAACCAGTGATGATAGCCGCTTTTGAAGGTTGGAATGATGCTGGTGAATCTGCCTCTGGTGCAATCTCCCATCTTCTGGCTCAATGGGATCATGGCTTAATCGCTAAATTTGATCCAGAAGATTTCTATGATTTCCAAGTCAATCGCCCACAGGTAAAAGTTGATGAAAATGTACTTCGCGAAATAATTTGGCCAAATACCGAAGTTTTTGGAGTGAGCACACCTCAGTTACCTCATGATTTTATTATTGTAAAAGGCATGGAGCCGTCGATGCGCTGGCCAACCTTTGCGAGAGAATTATTAGATTTAGCCGATGACAATGAGGTTTCTATGTTGATCACAATGGGAGCGTTGTTGGCAGATGTACCGCATTCTCGACCAATCACTGTTAGCGGCAGTGGGGCACATCCTGAAGTTGCTAAAAGATTAGGTGTTGAAATTTCACGTTACGAAGGTCCGACCGGAATAATCGGGATTTTGCAGGATGCATGTAATCAACGTGGGATTGATGCGGTATCGCTATGGGCCGCCGTACCACATTATGTTTCGCAACCGCCATCACCAAAAGCGTCACTCGCGCTGATCAATTCGTTGGAAGATTTCTTGGAGATTTCGGTACCGCAAGGTTCCTTACCCGAATCAGCACGGGATTGGGAAAAAAATGTTGATGAAATGGCGAACGAAGATTCTGAAATTGGAGATTACGTCAAGCAGCTTGAAAATAATAAAGACGCCGCAGAACTACCAGAAGCTTCGGGGGATGCAATAGCTCGTGAGTTTGAACGTTTCTTAAGGCGCGAAGCCGAAGGTTCTTAAAAAGATAGACCTAAAAGGGAGTCGAAGGCTCGAGAGATCTCCCCTGCGGATCCGCCGACATCGCCAGTTTCAGTTGCCGCACACCATTGATCAATTGCTCTAAATACAGCCGGTGTATCCAAATCATTTGCTAACGCTGCAACAATCTTATTTATAAGAGAAGCGGTAGGTGCCACAACCTCGCGAGATAGCACGCTACGGATTCGTGAAACTTGTGCGCTAGTTTTTTCTAAACTTTGCTGGCTCCACATCCGATCAGCTCGGTAATGTTCACTCATTAAGTTTGTTCTGATCACCATTGGATCAATGCCTTGGCTTAAAAGTTTAGAAATAAAAACCAAGTTACCTTTACTTTTACTCATCTTATCGCCGTCTAAACCGATCATCCCGGTGTGTGCGTAGATATCAGCAAACTCTTTTTTGGTAAGCGTTTTTGCCTGAACTGCGCTCATAAAATGATGTGGGAATATTAAATCGGATCCGCCGCCTTGAATTGTTAGGGTTGAGCGATGGTTTCCGTTTGCGTATTTCAATGCAATTGCGGCGCATTCAATATGCCAACCAGGCCTGCCGTTTCCGAAAGGTGAATCCCAACTTGGCTCCCCCGAACGCGCTTTCATCCAAAGCAGGGTATCTAATGGATGTCTCTTTCCAACCCGATCTGGATCGCCACCACGTTCTTTAAAGATTCGTAACGCATCAGCTAATGAAAGAGGCAAATCATCAAGCGCACCTTCGCACTCCGAAATTGATAAGTAAAGATCACCAGCCAATTCATAAGTTAATCCTGCTTTTTTGAAAACTGCGATCTGTTTAAAAACTTCAGTCATAGATTCGATTGCACCTATATATGAAGTTGGCGGTAAAACATGTAACGCAGTCATATCTGACCGGAAAAGATCAATCTGACTCTCGGCTAGATCGCGCCAATTCTGTTTGTCACGGTTGGCCCGCTCCAAAAGTGGATCATCAATATCGGTGATATTTTCAATGAAATTTACCGTTGATCCCGCGCACTTTAGAAATCGATGAATTAAATCAAATGAGATGTAGGTAGCGGCATGTCCGCAGTGCGTGGCGTCATAGGGGGTAATGCCACAAACGTATATCTCTACAGGCGATTCTCGGTTTACGATTTCTAAACGTTTAACATAAGTTGAAAATATCCTTAGTTCTGGAAATTTTCCGGCTACCGAAGGAAGATAAAGCTCTGGCCAAGAACGCATAACGCCAGCCTACTTGAAAAAGATTTAGATAGGTGGCCACGGAATGGCCGGCCATTCTCCAGAGGGTTCTGGAAAGACCGAATTCTCGAGTAAAAGTGAAACTCGGGAAAAAATAGCGATAATTTCTTGGTCTGTTAATAATTCTGATAACTCCTTTGCGCACTCTTCACGGTGAGAAATAAACTCATTCAATCTCAACTTTTCCTCGGAATTCAAAAGTTCGCCACGCCACTGCCATAAGACGGTGCGCAATTTATTCTCGGCATGTAAGGCAACGCCATGATCAATTCCAAAAAGTTTGCCGTAGCGGGTCATAAGCAGATGGCCAATTTTGCGGTCCGTGTTGTTTATTACTACATCAAAGAGTGCAACTTTACGGAGCGCATGATCGCGCGATTGCGCAAAAGCAACTAAGTCGAATGTTTCGTCAATCTCAATCCATTGTTGAACAGAACCCAAACCATATGGACCTTCTCGCAGAATTGTGAAAGGAACTAAGTCGAGCTGCATCATCCGGTTGATTCTAAATGCGGCAACTTCTCTTGATGCCAAATCTCCATCCGGAAAATCCCAAAGTGGTCGTTCGCCTGCTATTGGCTTGTAAATGATCGGAATTTTTGACCCATC
>CAZMNB010000001.1:39004-108295 GCA_964567545.1 uncultured Bifidobacterium sp.
AACTATTGGCTCAGTTTTGGAATTCACCGCAATAATCCGAAATCCGCGTTTGTCTACTTCGATTGCGGTGATTGACGCGGGATCAATTGCTATTTTTTGGAAATTGTTGAATTCCATCTCTAACGCAATTGCTACCGCCACTTTAATAACGTCGCCATGGGTCACAATTAATACGGTACTTTTTGGGCTTTTTCTACCAATCTCAAGCAAACCTCTCTTAACTCGCTTGTTAAGAGATGCAAAACTCTCACCCGCTGGGAATGTTACTTTATATGGATTCTTTTGAATCCGGCCCCATAATGGTGTTAAGGCCAACTTGCTCAATTTCATACCGCTCCATGATCCATAATCCATTTCAATAAAATTACGATTTTCTAGTACTTTGATTTTGCGTCCCCGTTTTCGCAATTGCCCTTGTAAATAAGGCGTAATAGTTTCTAGACATCGCTCCAGTGGACTAATATGAATTTCATCGAATCTCATATTTCGATAATCCTTTGCGAAGGCTCTCGCTTCTTTTTTTCCAATTGGAGATAGGTGAACGCTAGGTGTCTGTCCCGCCAAAATTCCAGCCTGATTAGCTTGAGAGTGTGCGTGACGGAGCAAAAAAATGATTGTCATGGTCTTAAGATTAACGGTTTAAGCCGGTGGCTATTGCTAGGGTCTCCACCATGGAACGTAGACGCCTTGGAAATAGTGGGCTTTTTGTAGCACGAATCGGTCTTGGAACTATGACTTGGGGCAGAGATACTGACGAGCATGAAGCTGCGGAGCAACTTCGCGTCTATCTAGATAACGGTGGAAATTTCATTGATACCGCCGCAGTTTATGGAGATGGCGATAGTGAGCGAGTTTTAGGTGGCTTCATCGGTACATTGGTACAACGCGATGACCTGGTAATTGCAACTAAGGCCGGTATTAGTTTTAAAACCGGCGAGCGCAGAGTGGAGAACTCGAGAACTTCGCTACTAGCAGATCTTGATAAATCACTCTCGCGTTTAGGAGTTGACCATGTCGATCTTTGGCAGGTGCATACCTGGGATGCCAATGTCCCACTCGAAGAGACGTTAGCTGCTTTGGATTACGCAGTATCTTCAGGTCGTACAAGTTATGTAGGCATTTCAAATTTCTCTGGTTGGCAGAGCGCTCGCGCAATTACATTGCAAAATCCGCTCTTTAATAAAGCTCCCATAATTTCCACTCAGAATGAATATTCACTTTTAAAAAGGTCGGCTGAATTGGAGGTTTTAGCAGCAGCAGTTGCCTTGAATGTAGGTTTCTTAGTTTGGTCACCGCTAGGTCGAGGTGTTCTCACCGGGAAATATCGCAATGGCATTCCTTCAGATTCCCGCGGAGCCAGCCCACATTTCTCGTCTTTTATTGAACCTTATTTGAACCCGAAGAGTTTAAAAATCGTAGAGGCTGTATGTGTTGCCGCAGAGGGGCTTGGCTATTCACCGCTAGAAGTTGCACTCGCCTGGGTTCGCGATGCAGCCGGGGTCACAAGTTCGATTATCGGAGCTAGAACGGGCGCGCAACTTCGCGGAGCAATGACTAGTGAAGAAATTTCACTGCCACTTCAAGTTCGTGAAGCGTTAAATGATATTAGCGCCTAACAGTTAACTAGGAAGTGATGCAAAGTACGGACCCCGAATTTCAAACCATCAACCGGTACTCGTTCATTTATGCCATGAAATAGCGGCATAAATTCAAGGTCAGCTGGAAACCTAATCGGACTAAAACCAAAACCGACTATTCCCAAATCTGATAGCGCTTTATTATCAGTTCCCCCGCTCATTAAATATGGAACTGGTATCCCTTCTGGATCTTCACTTCTTAACGCCGCGCACATGGCATCCACAAGTGCTCCCGAAAAATCGACCTCGAGTGCAATGTCGCGAGTTAAAACCTCCACTTTGATCTCCGGGCCAACTAATTCTTTGATCGTTTCGGCTAGCTCCGCTTCATAACCAGGTAAGAATCGTCCATCAATTATTGCTGACGCGGATTGTGGAATTACATTTGCCTTATATCCCGCTTCTAGCATGGTTGGGTTTGCAATATTCTGCAAAGTAGCGCCAATCATGCTCCCCATAGATCCAAATTTAGGGAGCAATTTGCCCAAGTTCTCTTCATCGTATTCAACATTTGTTAACTCTGCGACTTTCTTAAACAAAATCTTTACGGTTTTGGTGGGACGGATTGGCCATTTGTAACGACCAATTTTGGCAACTGCTTCAGTGAGTGCAGTTACAGCATTCTTTTCATTGATCATAGAGCCGTGACCTGCATTACCGGTAGCAGTTAATTTCATCCAGTTGATACCTTTTTCGGCGCTTTGTACTGCATAAATTCTTTTTCCACTATCGAGAGTGTAAGAAAATCCACCAACTTCAGATATAGCTTCGGTGCACCCTGCAAATAACTCTGGTCGATTCTTTGCAATCCAACGTGAACCATAAATACTGCCGGCTTCTTCGTCGGCAAAGAAAGCTAGAACAATATCTCGAGGTGGCTGGTAACCAATGCGCGCCCACATCCGGACGATGGCTAGAATCATGGCGTCCATATCTTTCATATCGATTGCGCCACGTCCCCAAATGCAACCATCTTTTATCAAACCGCTAAAAGGATCGACTTCCCAGTCAACTGCATTTGCCGGGACGACATCCAAATGTCCATGTAAAACCAAACCCGGTCTGGTGGAATCACTCCCTTTTAATCTAGTTACAACATTAACTCGGTTTGGAGCGGTTTCGATAGCTTCACTTTCAATTCCCACCGCCTTCAACTCCGCAATTACAAAATCAGCGATTGCTCGCTCATCCCCCTTGCCATCACCAAAGTTAACACTTGGAATCCGAATGAGTTCTTGGCATAACCGGATTACATCGGCTTCAAGTTCAGATAATTGTTCCTTGGTTAAGGTGATATTCATGGGTACATCTTCTCGGTTTTATCCTAAATCTCCTAACATTTTCCTAACGCTGCCAATACTTGCTATCGTTTGCCCGCAAACCTGAAAGGGTGGCACCGGCCCAGGTGGCGGAATTGGCAGACGCGCTAGCTTGAGGTGTTAGTGCTCGAAAGGGCTTAGGGGTTCAAGTCCCCTCCAGGGCACGGTGAGTTCGGTACTAGGTTCAATACCGCTAAATTCACCTCATGAATTTAGCGAACGCCAAGAATTTGATTTTAGATGTACCGAATTATCCCAAGACTGGCATAGTTTTTAAAGATATAACGCCGCTACTGGCAGATTCGAAGGCATTGAATTTAGTTATTTCAACGCTGGCTGAACGGCTATCGAAATTGGAAATTGATTACGTAGCTGGGATCGAGGCGCGAGGTTTCATAATTGGAGCGGCTCTTTCGAATGAACTGCAAAAAGGTTTTCTTCCAATCCGGAAACCAGGCAAATTGCCAAGAGAAGTTTTTAAGCAGAGCTATCAATTGGAATACGGTAGTGACTCTTTGGAAATTCATACCAACTTAATCCCTAGAAATTCTAAAATCTTAATAGTCGATGATGTTTTAGCTACTGGTGGAACTGCGGTTGCGGCCGGCAAGTTGATTTTGGATTTAGATTGTCAAGTAAGCGCTTTTGCCTTTCTTTTCGCAATTGACGAGTTGTCGGGTTGCGCGCGAATTCAATCTGAGGGGTTTAATGTCGCAACCGAGGTACTTTTCTAAAAAAATATGCAAATCCACATTTTTAATGAGAAGATGAGAATATGGCTGAGTTGATCTATTACTGCGGAACTATGGATAGCGGAAAATCAACGCTCGCGCTACAAACGGCACATAACCATCAAAGTCGCGGACGAACCGGATTGATTTTCACCTCCCAAGATCGAGCAGGCAAAGGAACTATCTCTTCCAGGCTTGGGTTGAAATCTGAGGCTTTAGAAGTTACGCGCGATTTGGACATACATAAATTTGTCGTAGAGGCGTTATCAAAAGGCAACCGAATCGATTATGTAATTTGCGACGAGGCTCAATTTTATCAACCTGAACAGATCGAACAATTAGCAAAAATTGCCGATGGATTGGGAATTGATGTGTTCGCGTTCGGGATTTTGACTGATTTTCGAACGAAGTTATTCCCAGGTTCAGCGCGATTGGTAGAACTCGCAGATCGCGTTAACACCTTACAAGTCGAAGCTCTATGTTGGTGTGGTGAGCGAGCTACGCATAATGCGAGAACTGTTGGTGGAAACATGGTTACTGAAGGAGAGCAGGTAGTAGTCGGAGATGTAACTTCAGAGAGTGAAATTGCTTACGAGGTACTTTGCCGTCGCCACCACATGCGAAAAGTTACTGCGAAAGTTTCAAAAGCAGCGCATATCTCACCAGAGCCATTACCTTTCGATTCGAACCCATAAAGAATTGGAACCAGTTTCGGTCAGCCTTGCGATAGGTTCTTCGAAGAATTAAATAAACTGATGTACTAGTAACGCCATAAGTGGCGCTATGGCCAAAGCGGGCAATAAGTTTCCTACTGCTATATCTCGAATCTTTAAAAGTCTAAATGCGATCCCCAGCAACATTACTCCGCCCACCGCGGTCATGGCGGCAACTTGGTAATCAGCAAGAATTGATCCGAGAAGCAGCCCTAACAAAGTCCAAATTCCCTGATAGAAACCAACCGCGAGTGCAGATACTGCGACCCCCCAACCTAACGAGGCGGCAAATGCAATTGATGCAAAAAAATCTAACATGCTCTTGAGGATCAGTTGATCCAATCCAGCACCCATACCGTCCGAGATACTTCCAAGAATCGCCAAAGGACCAATGGCGAAGATTAGTGAAGCGCTCACAAAACCATCAACAAATGGAGAAGCGCCGCTTGGATCAAATTTTGATTTCAAGAATACTCCAGCATTTTCTAGCCTAACTTCAATATTTAATGCAGAACCTACTATTGCACCAAGCAAGAGCGTCGAAAGTACAGTAAGTAAGGTCCAACCAGTTGGAACTGCCATTTTGAATTTGGTATCCCAGAGCGCGTAGATAGCACTTGCCCCAGAGATCAATGTAATAAATCCAAGTACATCCGTAATTAAATTGCGGGTCGATTCTTTAAATCTTTTCCCGATTAAGATTCCAATTACGGAGCCAATTATGATCGCAACGATATTTATTAGTGTGCCAATACCAGGAAACATCATAAAAATCTCACAATGGAAATCAGGCCCACGAGCAAACAATAAATTGCAAACGGATAAAGAGTTTTACTCCTGAACCATTTGACTAAGAAACTTATTGAGAAATAGGTTGCTGCAAATGAAACAATCGACCCCGCGATAACTGGTCCGGCTAGGTGGCGAAGTTCTGGCGTAAATAACTCCGGCAATTTGAGCAAGCTAGCCCCCGCGATAACCGGCAAAGCCAGAAGAAAAGCAAACTCCGCGGCCACGCTATGATGCATTTTGCGCAAAAGTCCCGCGCTAATTGTGATACCAAATCGACTAATACCGGCAAAAAGAGCCAAACTTTGAGCAAACCCAACCGCCACTGCTGAACTCGGAGTTATATGTTCGGAAATATTAATGACCGAGTTTGTGGAAGTTGCCAGAGTGTTAGTTTTACGAGATAAACGTTCTACTGAAATAAGAATTAGACCATTTATAGTCAGGAATATTGCGCTTGGTAACGGATCGCCAAATAGATTTTGTAGCGGCCCTTCAAAAGCGTAACCGAGCGCTCCAACCGGGATGGTCGCGATAATTATCATCAAAAAAAGTTTTGTATTGGGTGTTGCGTAGTTTCTACTTCGCACACTTTTCAAGGTGGCGCCAAACATTGCAAACCATCGGTTTCGAAAAACAAAAAAGAGAGCCAAGGCACTCGCCGCGTGCAGTGCAATCGTTACCGTTAAATAAGGTGAAGCCGGGTCAGAAATGAAACTTGCCCAACTGCCACCGATCCACGCTGGGATTAGCACTGCGTGACCTAAACTTGAAATCGGGAACAACTCAGTTATCCCTTGAATTAAGCCAGTCAGAATTGATTGCGTATAAGAAAGTTCCATTGCGGCAGGTTACCCAATTTTTAAGTAATATCTTCATAGTAGGGTTCTGGGATGGCTAATATCTTGAGCGATTTTTTGAGACCGCATCGCACTATTCCAATAACTCCGTGGACCGCTCCTTCTCGTTGGTCAATCTCGCCACTACGAATTTCGGTATTAACTTTTGGCTTATCGGTCTTTGGTATTGGTGAAGCGTTTCTGCTCCAATCTGGCATTGGTAACTCACCTTGGACGGTATTAGCGGAAGGGTTATCGTTACATCTACCCATTCCAATTGGTGGCGCTACTGCATTAATAAGTTGCATAGTTCTCTTGCTCTGGATTCCGCTTAAAGAAAAACCAGGATTTGGCACGATCTTAAATATTTTAGTTATCGCAGGGGCTCTCCAAATTGGCATTGCCATAATTCCCCATCAAAATAATTTTCTATTCGGATTGATTTTTGCATTAATCGGGATTGGTGCAGTTGGTATCGGGAGTGGGATATATATAACTTGCGGCTTAGGACCTGGACCCCGAGATGGGTTAATGACCGCTTTACATAATCGAACTGGCATCCGCGTGGGCAGAGTTAGATTGACCTTAGAAATTTTGGTGTTGAGCAGCGGTTGGCTATTGGGCGGCACCGTTGGAATTGGCACTGCTCTTTTTGCGCTCCTAATTGGACAATCAATAGCAATTTGTTTTGGTGTCGTTTCCCGAATTACCGCCCAGTAAGGCGTACGGTTAAAGCCTCCCCTCGGCCTGTGGACCGTCTCCGCACGGGGTCGCAAACACCCCCGATACCAAAACAGATGGGGGTAAGTCATGCTGGATAGTTATTTTAAAATCTCGCAACGTGGCTCAACCGTAGGACAAGAAGTTCGTGGCGGAATCGTTACCTTCTTCACGATGGCTTATATCGTGGCGCTTAATCCACTCATTATTGGATTAGCAAAAGATGGCGATGGGAAGTTTCTTGGTGGCGGAGATGCTCCTAATCTCGCACTGATTGCAGCTGCAACAGCACTTGTCGCGGGCGTTATGACAATTCTTATGGGTGTAGTGGCTAATTTCCCACTCGCACTTGCAACCGGTCTCGGTTTAAATACTTTCGTAGCCGTTGGAATTGCTTCACGTATGACGTGGGCCGATGCGATGGGTTTAATAGTTCTCGAAGGTTTGATCATTACAGTTCTAGTCCTAACTGGCTTCCGGGTTGCCGTATTTAAAGCCGTGCCAACCCAACTTAAAGTTGCGATCTCGGTTGGTATTGGTCTCTTTATTGCCTTAATCGGTTTGGTCGACGCAGGTTTCGTACGTAGAACTGCATCTGGACCAGTCCCGGTAACACTTGGCGATAGTGGAACTCTAGTTGGTTGGCCAGTCATGGTTTTTGGTTTTGGCTTGCTGCTTATGGTTGGTTTAATGGTTCGCAAAATTAAAGCTGCACTTCTGATCGGAATTGTAGTTTCAACAATAATTGCGATTGTTATCGAATCATCGCTAAAGATCGGTCCAAATTTTGATGGCGCTACTGGCAAAGTTAATCCAAAAGGTTGGGGCTTAAATGTTCCAGCGATGCCAGATAAAGCATTAGCCACGCCAGATTTTGGTCTATTGGGACATTTCAACTTATTCGGATCATTTAGTCGAATCTCAGCTGTATCCGCGCTCCTGATCGTATTCTCTCTCTTACTTGCCGATTTCTTCGACACTATGGGAACTATGACCGCGATTGGTCAAGAAGCTGGATTGGTTGACCGTGATGGCAATGTCCCTGGAGCAGAACGGATTTTGATCGTCGACTCGATCGCTGCTGCTGCGGGCGGTGCTGCTGGAGTTTCATCTAACACTTCTTATATCGAATCTGCATCAGGTGTCGGTGAAGGAGCGCGTACCGGTTTAGCATCCGTTGTTACTGGTATTTGTTTCTTGTTGACTACTTTCTTAGCTCCACTTGTCGCAGTAATTCCTTACGAGGCCGCAACTCCCGCGCTTGTCATAGTCGGTTTCTTAATGATGACCGGAATCAAACAAATTGATTGGGATGATCTCGGAATAGCAATTCCAGCATTCTTAACTATTATTTTGATGCCATTTACCTACAATATTTCGGTAGGTATTGGCGCTGGTTTCGTTACATACGTGGTGATTCGCTTCATTCAAGGAAGAAAGAGTGAGATCCATCCGCTGCTATTCCTAGTTTCGGGGCTCTTTATGGTCTATTTCTTGTCATCTCCAATTAATGCTTGGATTGGATAAGCGGTAGCTAACTTCTAGAAAAATAGGGTCCAGAGATTGGGCCCTATTTTTTATTCTGCTATCGCGTAATATCGGCCATGATTGAATTCAAGGGTAATTGGGATACCGTAAAGTTGCGAGAGAGTTGCCGAAGTTAGATTCTCCGCAATTGAACCGCTACGTAACGGCAATCCATCTTTCAATAAAAGAACATGCGTAGTACCAGCTGGAATCTCTTCAATATGATGGGTAACAATCACAGTTGCCGGTGCAGTAGGTTCAGATGCGAATTGAGAAATCCTGCGCAAAATATCCTCACGACCTCCCAAGTCCAATCCCGCCGCAGGTTCATCCAAAAGCAATATCTCCGGATCAGACATAATTGCTCGCGCAATTTGAACTCTTTTCTTCTCACCTTCACTTAGAGTTCCAAATAGCCGCTCGCCTAATTCACGTACGCCAAATGTGGTTAATAAGGCTTTAGCACGGGATTCATCCCAGAGATCATAAATTTCTTCCCAACGTTCCAACATTGCATAAGCCGCTGTTAATACGGTATCGATAACTTTTTCATCAGGCGGCAACAAATCGATCATGGCGCTTGAAGTGAACCCAACTCTATTTCTAAGTTCAAAAAGATCTATTTTGCCTAGTTGTTTTCCTAATACAGAAACTGTACCTGTGGTTGGATGAGCAAAAGTGGCGCACATCTGCAACAAAGTAGTTTTGCCTGCGCCATTTGGTCCGAGAATCACCCATCGCTCGCCCGCGTTTACATCCCAGTCAATTGGCCCCAAAACTACTCGAGTTCCTTTTCGGACCGATACATTTTGAAATGATAAAACGGCGCTCATAGGTGAGAAAGATACCGATAAACTCGACAAGTGAGCGGACAAACACCTAGATCTAAAAGACCAACATTTACTGGACTACTCCTATTTAGTGGCTTGGATAAATCTGGAATCGCGGCGGGGATATTTGCTGCGCTTTCACCTTTTTCGATAAAGGTTGTCGATGTGGAACAGATATTAATAGGCGAGCGAACATTACTTACGATACTGATTGAATTAGATGCAGCTCATGCTGAGAGTATCGAAACTGATTTGACGGAGATAGCCAGAACGCTGGAGATGGATTTCGCGGCTGCATTCGGAGAAGAACCCAAACAGCGCTCAATGCAATCCCCCGCTAAAATTGTGATTGTTGGAAATAGTATTGCGCCTAAAGCGCTTCATGATATCGCGGCTGCAATTACAGCTGCTGGTGGCAATATCAACCGGATAGTTCGAATAGCAGCTAATCCGATATTGGCAATGGAGTTTTTTATCTCAGTCGATAGCGCCGAATTAGATAATTTGCGTAGCAAACTTAAGAATGTAGGTAAAGATAATGCAACTGGTATATCGCTCATCACAGATAGTGCAGGAACTGGATTGCGAAAACTGGTAATTTTTGATGTCGATTCCACACTAATTCAAGAAGAGGTTATTGATTTGCTTGCGGTCCGAGCAAATGTCGGGGATCAAGTATCTGCGATTACTGCTCGCGCGATGCGTGGTGAAATTGATTTTGCAGAATCTTTAACCGCAAGAGTTTCGCTTTTGGCCGGCTTAAGTGCCGAAGAATTAATCGATGTTAAAACCGATATTCATTTATCTGCCGGCGCTAAGAATTTGATCAACTTTCTACAAAAACAGGGTCATATCGTTGCGGCAGTCTCTGGCGGTTTTACCGATGTATTACAACCAATAATGAACGAGCTAGGAATTGCGAATTATCGCGCCAATAAATTGGAGATAGTAGCCGGGAAATTGACTGGCAAAATATTGGGCGAAATCGTAGATGCGAGAGCGAAGTCCGAAATTCTGCTCAAATTTGCTCAAGAGTTCAATTTTCAAATTGCGCAGACGGTTGCAATCGGAGATGGAGCCAATGACTTAATCATGTTAGAGACCGCTGGAATCGGCATTGCATTTAACGCGAAGCCGAAACTAAAAGAGGTGGCCGACATTATTTTGGATATCCCTAACCTTGATGGCGTTATTTATCTTCTGGGTATGAGCGCGTTGGATGTAACCAGTAATTGATAAGTTAAAGACGACTGGCGTGGATATCTGTAACCAATATTCCTCGTGCGCCGGCTTCATATAGATCATCCATGACAGAGTGAATCTCTTTCCGTAAAACCATAGCTCGCACCGCAGACCAGCCACTTTTCTGAAGTGGGGATACCGTAGGTGATTCGATTCCAGGGGTTATTGCGCAAGCCGCGCTAAGGTTTGCGTTTTCTACGTCGTAATCGACTAATACATATTGTCGCGCTATCACCACACCCGTCAAGCGTCGGATCATCGTTTCAATTTGTGGATTACGGATCGCGCCAATTCGTTCTATCAGAATGGCTTCGCTTCGCAGAATTGGATCCCCAAATACTTTAAGACCAGCTTGCTTTAAAGTTCCGCCTGTCGAAACAACATCAGCAATAACGTCTGCAACTCCCAAGCGAATCGAGCTCTCTACCGCCCCGTCCAACTTAACAATCTTTGCAGAAATACCTTTAGTTTTAAGATAAGAATCAACAATTCCTGGATATGCGGTTGCAATTCGCCTATTTTCGATATCGCTTTCCTTGACATATTGGCCGGCAGCTGCAAAGCGAAAAGTACTTTTTCCAAAATCTAAACCAAGTACCTCCACTGCTTCCGCAGCGCTATCGATTAGCAAATCTCTACCGGTGATTCCAATTTGCAATTCACCAGAGCCTACGTAAAGGGCAATATCTCGCGGACGTAAATAATAGAATTCGACATCATTTTCTGGATCAATAAAAATCAAATCTCGAGCATCGCTACGTTGTCGATATCCAGCTTCACGCAAAATTGCGATAGCTGATTCAGATAATGAACCTTTATTAGGTAGCGCAACTTTAAGAGTCATCTTAATAAGTACTCTTATTTGACATGTTAAAGCGTTTCATAAATATCACCTAATGTTATTCCGCGAGAAATCATTAGAACTTGCAGGTGGTATAAAAGTTGACTAATTTCGAGAGCGAGTTCTTGGTTGGTTTGATGTTCGGCAGCAATCCAAACTTCACCGGCCTCTTCGATTATCTTTTTTCCAATTGCGTGTATCCCACAATCTAATTCAGCGATAGTTTTCGATCCCTCTGGGCGGTCAGAGGCAATTTGATTCAATTCCGCCCAGAGACTCTCGAAACTTTTCATATAGATATTTTACTAGAGTGATACGCGCTCTCGCTTTGATATTTTCAGCCATGAGATGAATCCCCAAAGCACGAACGGTAAATAAATCGCATATAACGTCCCGGTCGGGTAATAACCATTCTTGAAGGCAAACGGTACGCCTACCAGATCTACTGCTACCCAAACCAACCAAAATTCAACATACCCGCGACTCATCCCAAAAGTGGCAAGTGCTGTACCCGTGAAGATCCAGGTATCAACCAATAACCAAGTACCACTCTCCCCAAGAGCTTTAAATATTTGATAGGCAAGCAGATAAAAGAGAATTATTGCTGGTACCAGAATTGTTCGTTCTTTCATGGTGCTCCAACGTGGCAACACTGCAGGTTTCTCAACCCCGTTTTGGCTTCGGGTTGCGTTCCACTTAACCCACCCATAGATACTGACGACAATCAAAAGTAAATTTCGTCCGGCTTGACCATAGAAATTAGCATGTTCCTTATTATCGCCGAATGAAAAAACTGCACCAAGAAAAACTGTGAAAAGTAGCGCATCTCCCACAATTCCTGCCGGCCACGCGCTCACTTTGCGTCGCATGCCCAAAACTGCGCTAGTTAAACCGAGTGTGCCACCGATTACTTCGCGCCAAGCAATAGATTTCGAACCAAAATTGATTTGGGCTTCAAATAACCATTTTAATAAAGACATTCCGTGCTCCCTTAAATAGGCCGAGGGAGAGCAACTCGAACTCCAACTAAAAAAATATAGCTGGAAGCTCCGCGTTTTCCTTTATCCAGACTCTAACTGTCGGTCTTGGAATTTCACCAAGTCAACCGACCTATGGTTTAGATCGGGTCGCGGACTTTCACCGCCGGTTCGGAATTACACCGACCCCCGGAAACGTGTAACGAGAGTATGCCAGTTCTAACCTAAATACGCATCCCGAGCTAGTTCCCGCAATTTTGTAACCATTTGAGCAGGATCATTCGATCTATAAACTGCGCTGCCAGCCACAAAAGTATCGGCTCCAGATTTGCTCGCTAACGCAATAGTTTCGATAGAAATGCCACCATCAACTTGCAACCAGGTATCGGCAAAACCATCATTTCGTAACCAAGTTCTAACGGTTTCAACTTTTGGCATCATTTCTTTCATAAAACTTTGTCCACCGAAACCAGGTTCTACCGTCATTATTAAAATTAAGTCAGCTAAATGCAGATATGGTTTCACTACATCGATTGCCGTACCAGGTTTAATGGCTAACCCAGCCCTAGTTCCAGTTTCTCTAATCTTGGTCAAAGTTACGGCAACATTTTCGGTGGCCTCAAAATGTACCGTCACGCTTACCGCCTTAGTGGCAGCATATTGCGGTCCAGCAATATCAGCCTTATCAACCATCAAATGAACCTCAACTGGCAACGAACTGCTATTGATGATCTCGACAGATCTATTTAAATCAAAAGTGAAATTCGGTACAAATACGTTGTCCATGACATCTAAATGAATTAAATCTGCAGTGGTCGAAACTCGAGAGATTTCATTAGATAAATCATTTAAGTTCGCGTTTAAAATACTGGGACAGATACGAATCATTATTTGTTATCCCCACTCTCCTTTC
Source organism: uncultured Bifidobacterium sp. (assembly GCA_964567545.1). Taxonomy (GTDB): domain Bacteria; phylum Actinomycetota; class Actinomycetes; order Nanopelagicales; family Nanopelagicaceae; genus UBA7398. The sequence goes on from CAZMNB010000001.1 coordinate 52,083, forward strand.
GTTGCAACAACGCCAGAAACATAGCATCCGTACCATGTAGATGAGTCCAAAGCTGGAACATTCCGTCGGCCTGAATTGCGGAAGCGTATTTTCCGGTGGCAACGCCAGTTGGTATTGGTGCTAGTTCAAAATCCCGATGGGTTCTGAGAAACTCTTTTACTTGAAACCTAGTTTCGTTCAAATGCGGCGAGCAAGTTACATAGGCAATCAATCCGTCAGATTGTAAAACTTCACTAGCGCTATGTAGTAATTCTTTCTGAAGCTGCATTAGGGATTTAAGGTCATTAATCGAACGTCGCCATCTGGTTTCCGGCCTTCTTCTTAACGCACCAAGTCCAGTACATGGTGCGTCGATAAGAATGCGATCAAAGAGATAATCGGTTCTGGCATAACCATTCTCGGCTAGTTCACGACCATCTAAGGAGATAACTTCTCCCGATTTTAAAACCTGACGAACCAGTTCAGCTCGAGGTTGCGATATTTCGTTTGCCAGAAAAAAATCAGATCGTGTGGCAAGTAACGCGCTCAATAAAGCGCTCTTACCACCGGGCCCCGCGCACATATCTAACCAACGCAATTGATCAGTAACTCCATTTGCGGTTGCGTGAAATATCTCGGTTACTAATTGCGAACCGTAATCTTGAACTCCCGCTCTCCGCGACTTTATCTCGGAAAAAAGGCCGGGGTTTCCATCAAATGTTGCAGCGAAATTACTATCTGCTAGCGCTACCGCACCTTCGTTAATCAAATCTGCTACCGTGCTGAAATTTGGCCAGGCGACCAAGGTTGGCTGCGCTGGAATATTGTTCGCCGCCAATAGCTGTACAACCTTTTCGTAATCTTTTAAATGATCCAAGTAAGCTGAAATTATCCACTCTGGATGCGAGAATTCATTTGCTAAATATGTAATTTTATCTGCTTGCCCCGCCAGATTGAGTTCCTTAACCTCTTGCGGAATTAAATTTGTCATATTCCGTAATACCGCATTCACAAAAGATCCGCTGGATTCACCTGCAACTTTTCTAGCCAATTCAACAGTCGCTGAAACCGCGGCGTGGTCTGGAATTCGCATTTCGTATATCTGATGCACCCCAAGCCTAAGCGAAATCAAAACTTTGGGGTCAATTTGTGTCAATGTTCGTGCGGAACTTTGGCCAATTCTGAAATCGTGTTTACCCTGCATTCGCAGCGTTCCATAGACCAATTCCGTTACAAAAGAGCGATCTCGCGGATCCAATCCTGAGTTTTCTAAACGTTTCGGCAGGAGTAAATTGCTATATCCGCCTTCGAAGGTAACTGAGTAAAGCGTCTCATAAGCAATTAGCCGAGGAAGATCCGGATTCGGTTTCGTAAAATTACGTTTAACCGGCTTATCCAAAATATTTTCCTTCTTCTATTCGGGCTCCTCGGAACCAATCAAGGCTATCCATCATTCGTTTACCTTCAGGTGTTACTTTCTCTAATCCGATTGACCCGTCCCCAGTTCCAACGGCAATTGTATTTTCAATTTTCCGTAACTCACCTGGGTTTAGTTTCTCTAGCATTTTTCGCGCTCTGTTTATCACAATTCTTGTGGCACCAATTCTGCTCCAAGCACCGGGGTTGGATGTCATGGCGCGAATATGACAATCAATCTCCGCATTAGATGCATTCCAATCGATCTCAGCATCGGCCTTTGATATTTTTGGCGCTAGATTCCCCCTGGAAAATTGCGGTCTCGGCTTATTACCCGAAGCAAGTAGATCCAGGGTTTCTAATACCGCACCGCTGCCTAAGACCGATAATTCATCAAGTAGTGAATCTGTGGTTGAGTTGTCAGCAATTCTTAATTTCTTTTCCACAAAAATCGGACCAGTATCCATCCCGTTATCCAATTGAAAAACGCTAACGCCAGTCTCGCTATCCCCAGATCTAATGGCCCATTGCACCGGAGCTGCTCCTCGCCATCTTGGCAACAGGGAAAAATGTAAATTCAACCAGCCGTATTTAACTTTTTTTAGAAGTAATTCAGGTATGAGTTTCCCGTAAGCAATCGTGATTATTAAATCTGGTTCTAATTTGCTTATCAATATAGTTAACTCAGCCATATCTGCTGGTTTAGATATCGCCCTACCCGAATCGTTCGCCCATTGCGCAAACTCATTAGATGTTAGATTTCTACCTCGTCCGGCTGGCGCATCCGGAGTGGTAATTAACTCAATTAAATCGTGGTTACTTTCCTCGATCGCTGAAAGCGTCGGAATTGCGACTCTCGAAGAAGACGCTATTGCAATCCGCAATGGACTAAAGTCCTAACCCATTAGTTTGATGTGGTGATAGTTTAAATTGAGGTGATAATCCATTCTCGGTAGCAGACATGAACCAATCAGATTCACGTATCTCTTTCATGGCTTGTTTACGTAGATTTTTAGGTAATCGATCGATAAAGAGAATTCCATCTAAATGGTCGGTTTCGTGTTGCAGCGCCCTTGCTAGCAACTCACTTCCTTCGATGGTTATCGGTTCACCATGCATATTGAAACCTTTGGCAACCGCCCTTAATGATCGTGGCGTTTCATAGCGCAATTCTGGAAACGAGAGACAACCTTCTTCACCTTCTTGCAATTCTGCACTCAAATCAAGTGACGGATTGATTAGATGTCCAAAAACTTCGTCAACATGCCATACAAATACTCTAAGCGGAACACCGATTTGCGGTGCAGCTAAACCCGCACCTGGCGCTTCAATCATGGTCTCAGTCAAATCCGTAACCAAATTACGTAATTCTTTATCAAAATCGATAACTGCCGTAGCTGGCGTAGCAAGTATCGGATCGCCAAATAATCTAATCGGTTGCAGCGCCATGTACCAAGTCTATCTGAGATTAAATCGTAAACGGGTCAACTTGCACCCGTAAACTCGACATGCCTTTAGCACTTCGATATCGCTTTAAATCATAAACAATCTCTGCCAATTTCGCGCCATCACTAATTGCTACCTTTATGATGATTTTACTATTCAATTTATCTATTTGGGATGGCCCAAGAATTTCGCACGAAATCGATCTTTCTCGCCGAAATTGTTCCGCAATCAAATTGATCTCTCTGCTCTCACTTTGAATCTCAATAAATCTTGCATAGGGCGGTAGCGCTAAACTTTTCCGATTTTCCAATTCGTTCCTACTAGATTTAATAGGTATCGATTGCAACAACGATTGGACCTCAGGGTGAGTAACTGGAAGCGATAAATACACCTCACCGTCTGGAGATAACAAGGTTAATGCGTTTAACCAACGGTAACGAGCTTCCTCTTCACTTCGTAAAAATGGACGATTAAACAAAGATTTTCCATCAAGTAAAATTATCGCAGCATAACCGCGCTCACTTATTGGTTCACACCCTGGCGTTGCTATAACTAACACTTTCTCATTGGAAATCTTGTTACGTGGCAATTTGGCATTCGAAGAAATGATTGGAGTTTTTGGGAATGCTTTGCCAAACTCTTCAAGATGCCGCTCGTCGCCTTTCTGAAAGCGATAGAATTTAGAGCCATCGCACCAATTACATTTCCATTCTGCAAATTTAGTAGAACATAGAACACACTCTGGCGAATTTGAAGTTCTATTCACCACTAATTTGCCGCCACAACTACAGAGCGCAAGGTTTCTACATTGATTACAGGTAGCTGCCTTAAAATAACCTCGTTCGGCAACCATTACTAGTACTGGCCCGCGACCTAAACCACTCCTAATTACTGAAAAAACATTCTTTCGTGAGTAATCCTGGTCTTCTGCAGTGATTTTCAATTTTCGTTTTTGATAAAACTCTGCAATTGGAGTAAAAAATGGTAACCAGCCACTTTCTACCAACCTGAGTAATTCTAGCGAAGGCGAAACATCTAAAAACCAAAGTGAAATCGGTTCGATATTTGCTCGCAAAAGCGCAAGATCTCGGGTATTGGTATATGGAGATCTCCGCTCAAAATGTGACGGATCTGATTCGTTTAATATAATGATGCTCTGTAAATTTGAAATTGGCGCAAAAATTGCCGATCTATTGCCGATAATTAATTGCCCATCCCCACCAAGAATTCTCAAAAAGGTGGTGTATCGATCACTTTTATCCAACGAAGAATCGAATCTAAGAAAATTCAATCCTTCAATCAATGACAACTTCTCTTCTAGCCTTGCCGTATCTTTCAGGTCCGGCACGATAACTAAGACATTTCCAAGAGCCAATCTCTTCAAAATTAACTCAATTAGAATCTTAAATGTATCAACTGCGCTGGGGGCTAAGAGTGCACCATGTTTACTAGCCGATGCAACGGTAATGTTCGTGCCATAAATGCTATCCAAAAGATCATTTTTATATAGTTTGCTTTTATCGGAAGTAGTTGAACGAAAAGCGCCTTCTGGAATCGACTTTTCGGTGCTTGCAACTCTTGGCGGGATCGCGAACCTGATCAATTCATTAGGGTTAGTGCAATACCGAGCTGCAGCGGTTTTTATCAGGCTCCAAATTTGTGGAGTTAACAGAGTCCGGTTACTAATTATTGAGGCTATCCCCTTTAGCGCAACATCTTCAGTTCTTCGCTCGCGGATAGCAACCACATAACCAGTGGTAATCGTCTTTCCAAAAGGAATCTTTAACAGTGAACCGAATTTGCATAGGCCATGTTCGGAATCACTCAGAGCGTATGAGTAAGTTCCATCTAAATGAGTTACGGGTGTATCGACCACGACTTCCGCAATGAAATTGCTCGTTAACTGGGCGTCGACATTATTTTTAGCCCGTTGCGCGATTAAGCGAAGTGGTCGCAATTGCGCCACGGTTATTTATCCTTTTATCTGAGATTGCAACGCTGCTACGCGGTCAGCTTTCTCCCAAGTGAAGTTTGGAAGTTCACGACCGAAATGACCATAGGCAGCAGTTTTGGCGTAAATAGGTCGTAACAATTGTAAATCACGAATAATTGCGGCTGGGCGCAGATCAAAAACAGCTAACACTGCATCGGAGATTTGGTTTACTGGCACCTTCTCGGTACCGAAAGTTTCCACAAATAAGCCAACTGGTTGCGCTTTGCCGATTGCATAAGCAACCTGAACTTCACACCTAGTTGCCAATCCCGCTGCAACCACATTCTTCGCCACCCAACGCATTGCGTAGGCAGCGGATCGATCAACCTTCGATGGATCTTTTCCACTAAATGCGCCACCACCGTGTCGCGCCATTCCGCCATAAGTGTCTACGATGATTTTACGTCCCGTTAAACCAGCATCTCCCATTGGTCCGCCGGTAACAAACCGACCAGTTGGATTGATTAAAACTCGTAAATCCTTAAACGGCAAGTTAATCTCTTTTAATACGGGATCAATAACTTTCGCTTTCACATCAGGAGCTAATTTTCGTTCCAAATCAATATCGGCCGCGTGTTGGCTAGAAATTACTACCGTATTCAATGAAACCGGTTGATCGCCATCGTATTCGATTGTGACTTGCGTTTTGCCGTCCGGGCGCAGATACGAAAGTTCGCCCGATTTCCGAACCGCTGTTAATTTCTCAGCCAATTTGTGAGCTAACCAAATTGGTAATGGCATCAGTTCTGGAGTGTCCGTAGTTGCATAACCGAACATCAAACCTTGATCGCCAGCACCTTGTAAATCCAATGGATCAACCGATTGCGATACTCGCTCTTCAAAAGCGTGGTCGACACCGGCTGCGATATCTTGGGATTGTTGACCAATTGAAATCGAAACTCCGCAAGAGTTGCCATCAAAACCTTTTTCGGATGAGTCGTAGCCAATTTCAAGGACTGTTTCTCTCACTAAACCCATTACATCGGCATACCCATTGGTTGTCACTTCGCCTGCAACGTGAACTTGTCCAGTAGTAAGTAGCGTTTCTACTGCGACTCGGGAGTTTTTATCTTGACTTAAAAGGGAATCCAATATCGCATCCGATATTTGGTCCGCCATTTTATCGGGATGGCCTTCAGTGACTGATTCTGAGGTAAATAAGCGTTTAGACATTGGTATACCTTAACCGTTCGCTGACACTATCCAGTAATAAATTAGCGAGCGTGTCTTTTGAAACCTCTGCAATTTTGGCAACATCGCCAGCTTGACTCAGCAAATAGCCGGAAGAGTAATCAGAGCCGAAAATCGCACCTTGATTCACTTGATTAACATAAAGAAAATCGACGCCTTTTGCGGATAGCTTCGCTTTGCCGAAAGTAAGCAAATCCGAATCAGTTTCAGCTGCAAAACCAAGAAGTACTTGTCCACTTCTTCGAGTTTTTGCAATGGTCGCCAGAATATCGGGATTGGCTATTAATTCAATATTGCCAAGCTTCGATTTCTTAATTTTTTCATCTGAATAGGTATTTGGTTTGGCATCTGCAACTGCCGCACACATTAGTAGCGCATCGTTTTCTGGAAACCGTTCTCGCACAACTTGATCAAGTTCATCAGCGCTCTCTACGTGAATCGTGGTTATTCCCTCAATATCTGGAAAAGTTGAGTTTGCTGCAACGAGCTCTACTTTTGCACCTCGTTTAGCAGCTGCAAATGCCAGCGCATAACCTTGCTTGCCGCTAGATCTATTTCCGATAAATCTAACTGGATCAATCGCTTCTCTAGTACCACCTGCAGTTATTAAAATATGTCTTCCAATTAGATCGCAATTACTTTTTGAAATCTCTAGAACTTTTGCAAGTATTTCGGAAGTTTCGGGGAATCTTCCGATACCAGTCTCGTTTCCGGTCAACCTACCGATGGCAGGTTCTAAAATATGAATTCCGCGAGAGCGGAGCAGCGCAACGTTTGCAACCGTCGCAGGATTTAGCCACATCTGCGGATGCATTGCCGGAACTAACATAATTGGGGAGGTTGTTGTCAAAACCGTATTTGTTAAAAGATCATCGGCACGACCTGATGCAATCCGGGCGATCAAATCTGCAGTTGCTGGCGCAATAATTAAGAAATCTGCTTTCTTCCCTAAGGCTACGTGCGGCACCGCTGGAATATCTTCCCAAAGATCAGTATTAACTTTTCTACCAGATAGCGCTTCCCAAGTGGCTTTGCCAACGAAATTTAAGCTTGATGGCGTTGGTACCACGGTAACTAAAAAACCATGGTCTTGTAATCTTCGTAGCAAATCGCAGGATTTATATGCTGCGATGCCAGCGCCAATGCCGAGCACAATTTCTCTACCTCGAGGGAAGGTAATCTCTGACATTTTCTAGTTTTCGTTTAGCGTTTCTTAAAGGTATAAATTAATTCTGAGCGGTTGGTTCAAGGTTTTCAATAGTTAGCAATTCATCATTGATTTCACGGAGCGCTATTGAGAGTGGCTTCTCGTGCACGTGTGTTTCAACTAGCGGCCCTACATATTCAAGCAAACCTTCGCCTAGTTGCGAGTAGTACGCATTGATTTGACGCGCGCGTTTGGCGGCATAAAGCACCAAGCTGTATTTAGAACCAGCTTTATCTAAAAGTTCGTCGATTGGTGGGTTGGTGATGCCATCTACGTTTGCCACAAATTGCTCCTCAGGAAGATATCTCGATTATTGCGTTGAGCTCAAATCACTCAACCGCAGTCGCCAAGGCTACCAGTCCAGCGACCACCTCTTCGACCCGATGATTGACCAAGATATGGTCAAACTCCCCCGCTGCCGCGATTTCAGCCTCCGCAAGTGCTAATCGATCTGCAATTCGTTCGGGTTGGTCGGTGCCGCGCGCAGTTATTCGGGCTTTTAGCTCTTCCCATGATGGCGGCATTAAAAAAATCAATATTGCGCTAGCGCATTGGCTTCGCACTTGTCGCGCACCCGAAATTTCTATCTCTAATAAAACATGTTTTCCGGCGGTTAACGCATTTTCAACTTCAATTCGAGGCGTTCCATATCTAGCTCCGGCAAACTCTGCGAATTCTAAAAAAGCGCTAGCGTCAATCATTGCATCAAATTCAGCGTCAGAAACAAAATGATAGTCAATCCCGGCAATTTCATAAGCGCGTGATTCTCTAGTTGTGTAAGAAACGCTTAACGAAAATCGGGGATCTTTCCTAATCTCGTTACTGATTGTGCTTTTACCCACTCCACCAGGTCCAGATAACACCAATAACTTGCCGCGCATCAATTAATCCCAAATTCAGATTTAATAGCCGCTAATTGTTGTGTCCCTAAACCTTTTACTCGACGGTTCTCGGAGATACCAATTCGTTCCATAATTGCAACTGCACGCACTACCCCAACTCCAGGTATTGCCTCCAACATTGATTTAACTCGCATCTTTAAAATCGCCGGACTTTGACTTTGCAAAACTTCAAGGAGTGAAATTTCACCGCGCTTGATATTTTCTTTAACAATTGCGCGTTCCTGTCTAGCCGCAGCAGCTTTAACCAATGCCGCTTTGCGTTGCTCTAACGACAAAATTGGTGGCGCTCCCATGGCTTAATTAAACCTCAAAGCGAAGCAAGAATTGCGGCTGCAGCCTCACCTGGGTTGGTAGCTGCGGTGATTGGTCGACCGATCACTAGATAATCAGCGCCATTTGCAATTGCCAGCGCTGGCGTCATTATTCGGGATTGATCACCAGCAACGCTTCCAGTTGGCCGAACTCCTGGGGTAATTAGCGCAATCTCCTTTGGAACTTCACTCCGGATTGCGGCAACTTCCAATGGCGAACAAACTATTGCTTGAGCGCCACCCGATATTGCAACTTTTGCAAGTTTAATCGAGCTCTCCAAAGCGAGATTCTGGAAACCAATCGCTTTAACATCTGCTTCATCTAATGAAGTGAGGATAGTTACTCCAGTTATCTTCGTATTGGGTAGTGCAGCTACTGCAGCTGCAACCATTTTTGAGCCCCCGGAAGCATGTACAGTTAAAAAATATGGATCAATGCGCCAGATGCTGCCGCACGCACCGGCGACGGTATTTGGAATATCGTGAAGTTTTAAATCAAGAAAAAGCTCGAAATCGAATTCGTTACGGAGTTCGTTAACGCCATCTAGACCGAATTTAAGAAAGAACTCTAAACCGATTTTATAGATTGAAACCGAATTTCTAGTCGCTGCAATCCAAGTTTTTGCTTGTAATATTTCAGTGGTATCTACTGCCAATATAATCGGGGATTTATTAACCATTTACACTCCTATGAGCAAAGCCGACTGCATCCTTAAACGAGCTAAATCCGCGTTCAATCAGTAAATTTGCTAACTCCGTTTTAACTTTAATAACTGCGCTGGGATTACCGAACGTTGCTGTTCCAATCGAAATCCCGCTTGCTCCCGCCAGCACAAGCTCTAACGCATCTCGACCATTTGTAACTCCACCCATGCCTAGAATTGGAATTCTAGGTAAAGCTTGATGCACTTGATAGATCGCGCGAACCGCGACCGGACGAATCGCTGGACCAGACAAGCCTCCGGTTTTTCCACCTAATTTTGGTCGCATAGTTTCAGTATCAATTACCATTCCTAGTAATGTATTAATTAGGGCTAGACCGTCGGCTCCCGCTGAAATCACTTCATTAGCAATTGCAACAATATCGGTAACATCCGGCGATAGTTTTACAATAATAGGAAGCTCTCCACCTAGAACTCTACGCACCGCTTCGACCACTGCGCGAGATGCGATCGGATCGCAAGCAAAAACTTGGCCGCGATTTTCCACATTCGGACACGAGATATTTACTTCCAATGCAGAGAGAGATGGAACACCACGTAGTCGGCGCGCTAATGAGCCATAATCATCAACACTCTCACCTGCAATCGAAACAATTACCCGAGCGCCTGCTTTTTGTAAAAACGGGATATCTTCTGCAAGAAATTGATCAATTCCCGGCCCCTGTAATCCAATTGAATTGAGCATCCCAGATGGGGTTTCCGCCATTCTTGGAGTTGGACGTCCAGATCGTGCTTTAACCATAATTGATTTAGTTACTACCGCTCCGATTTCACTTAATGGAAAGAATTGAGCAAGTTCTTTTCCAGAGCCAGCACAACCGCTAGCAGTAAAAATGGGGTTTGGGAAAAAAGCGCTTTGAAAATAGGTTCCGTAATCGAAATTAGACATTGGGTGCACCAATTGTTCCTTCAGGAATTTTCCCGTCCGAATTCCAAATTACAGCAGCGCCATCCATTACTGGACCATCGATACAACTTCGCGACATTCGAATCGCACCAGTTGAATCCCGTAAGGGCACCACGCAAGTCATGCAAACTCCAATGCCACAAGCCATAGATTCCTCGACCGCACATTGGTGCATTACTCCCGATCTGTTTGCGACATCTTGTATTGCTGCCAACATAGCCATCGGCCCACAGGAATAGATAATTTCCACATTGTATTTTTCAATCAATCCAGGCAGAACCGAAACTACCCGGCCTTTCGTGCCAGCGCTGCCATCGTCAGTAGTTACCGTCATTGAATTGACAGCACGTTTTCCTTCTAGTGGCGCATAGATCTTTCCGGCAGATGAAGCGCCAAGCACCATATCAACGCGTGAGCCGCCATCTTTTAATAATTCGGCCAATCCGAAGAGCGGTGCTGATCCATAACCACCACCTACTAGGAGCGCATTAACCGGTTCGGTGGGAATTCCAAAATTAGTACCGAGCGGACCCACCATGTCGACTGTGGCGTGCATCGGTAATGCGGTTAACCATCTACTTCCTTGACCATGTGGCGCTACTACAAGTTCCAACGTGCCACCGTAATTGCCACGATCGTGGGTCCGATAAATTGCAAATGCTCTACGCAACACCATCGCACTTGCTGGTCCACCTACGCTAATTGCTACAAAATTTCCGGGCAGCGCATGAAGCGCCATATCCCCTACTGCAAAAATCATGTGATGATATGCGCCAACTTTCTTATTGCTTACTATCTCTACCGTGCGCTGCTGAGCGCGGCGATTGATTTTCATGAAAGCCAACTTTGTAGCGAACGGACTGCTAGTTGATCGTTGCGGAGCGATTGAATTCCAGCCACCGCTGCCCTAAATCCGGGAATCGTGGTTATGCAAGGAAGTGATCTCTGGATTGCCGCAGTTCTAATTAGCCAGCCATCTTGTCGGGTACCCCGTCCCAGCGGTGTATTGATAACCAAATCAACCTGGCCTGCAGCAATAATTTCTACCGCTGATTGGACAACGTTGCCTGCATTTGGTTCGGAATGTTTGCGAACCAATGTGGAGCTAACGCCATTAGCTGCTAAATATGAATGAGTTCCAGAGGTTGCATAAATCGTAAATCCCATTCTAAAAAGCTCGGTAGCTGCAGCGAGTGCGGCGCTCTTATCTCGCTCAGAAAGTGATAAGAAGACTGAACCACGCTGCGGCAATGGTCCGAAAGATGCGATCTGACTCTTGGCATAAGCCGTTCCAAAATTATCTGCAATGCCCATAACTTCGCCAGTAGAACGCATCTCTGGACCAAGTACAGAATCAACGCCTTTTCCATCTGTTCTACGAAATCTATTCCAAGGAAGCACTGCTTCCTTTACTGATATTCCATGTGCGATTCCGACATCGGAGTTCGGAACCATCTTGCGTTCACGCAACTCCGACAATTTTGCTCCAACGCAAATTTGGGCCGCAGCCTTAGCCAACTGCACTCCAGTAGCTTTTGAAACATAAGGTACCGTGCGTGAAGCCCTTGGATTAGCTTCCAAAACATATAGCTGATTATCGGCAATTGCATATTGAATGTTTATTAAACCGACCACGCCAACACCACGCGCTATCTTTTCAGTTGCTTCTCTAATCTCCGTCAATTGATCTGCAGTAAGTGACATGCTGGGCAGTACACAAGCAGAATCTCCGGAATGAATTCCAGCCTCCTCGATATGCTCCATAACCCCAGCTAGATAGAGCGAACCACCATCGAAAAGTGCATCAACATCTATTTCAATTGCGTCATCTAGAAATCTATCAATTAAGACGGGATGATTTGGAGTAATTTCCGTTGCCCTAATAATGAAAGATTTCAGCGATTCGTCGTCATAAACAATCTCCATACCGCGACCGCCTAGTACAAACGACGGTCTTACCAGAACTGGATATTTGATTCTGGTTGCAACTAATACTGCTTCTTCAAAGGAGTAAGCCATTCCATATTCTGGTGCGCGTAATCCCGCTTCGGTAAGTATTCTGCCGAATTCACCACGATCTTCCGCGAGGTTAATGGCCGCTGGTGTAGTACCAAGGATTGTCACGCCGTTCTCCATTAAACCTTGGGCCAACCCGAGCGGTGTTTGTCCGCCAAGTTGGGCAATCACACCAAGGATTGGACCCGCCTGCGCTTCTGCATTGATAATTTCTAGCACATCTTCAAGAGTTAAGGGTTCAAAGTAGAGTCGATCGGAGGTGTCATAATCGGTCGAAACAGTTTCAGGATTGCAATTGATCATAATAGTTTCATAACCAGCTTCGCTAAGCGTGAAGGAAGCGTGAACGCAAGAATAATCGAACTCTATTCCTTGACCGATTCGATTCGGTCCAGAACCTAAAATAATTACCGCTGGTTTAGTACGTGGCTTTACCTCACTTTCTTCTTCGTAAGTCGAATAATGATAGGGAGTGAATGCCTCGAATTCTGCGGCGCAGGTATCAACGGTTTTATACACCGGGCGTAATTGGAATCTATGGCGCAATCTTCTAACTTCTTCCTCTGAAATATCGCGCAGAAGTGAAATCTGGAGATCAGAGAATCCCATTCGCTTCGCCTGCAATAACAGAGATCTATCTAATTCGCCTACGCCTTTGATTCGCATCGCCATATCGTTTATCAGGTTAATTTGAGTCAGGAACCATATATCTATCTTGGTTGCGCTATGAACTTGCGCAATCGATGCCCCTAATGAGAGAGCTTGTTGCACTTGACTCAATCTGAATTCAGTTGGTACCCGCATTAATTCAAGTAATTGCGCCAATTCGTAATCGGATTTTCCCCAAGAGAAACTACTTCCTTTTTTCTCCAGCGACCTAAGTGCTTTTTGCAACGCTTCTGGAAAACTTCTTCCGATTGCCATCGCTTCCCCAACACTTTTCATCGTAGTAGTTAGGCGCGGATCTGCCTCCGGAAACTTCTCAAAGGCAAACCTAGGTACTTTAACTACTATGTAATCCAAAGTTGGTTCAAATGATGCCGGAGTCATTTTCGTGATGTCGTTTTTAATCTCATCAAGTGAATATCCAATTGCTAATTTGGTGGCGATTTTGGCTATTGGAAAGCCGGTAGCTTTCGAAGCTAGCGCGCTAGATCGCGAAACTCGCGGGTTCATTTCGATTACAACAATCCGACCATCACTTGGGTTTATCGCGAATTGGATATTACAACCACCGGTGGCCACTCCTACTTCACGAATAATATCTATTGATAAATCACGTAAGTTCTGAAACTCAACATCGGTCAAAGTTAACGCTGGGGCAACTGTAATTGAATCTCCGGTATGAACACCCATTGGATCAATATTCTCAATGCTACAAACGATCACAACATTGTCATTATGATCTCGCATAACCTCAAGTTCATACTCTTTCCAACCAAGAATTGATTCTTCTAAAAGAACTTCCGAAGTTGGGCTATGTCGTAAACCAGCTCCCGCAATCAAATCTAAATCTTCACTATTGAAAGCGATTCCCGAACCGAGACCACCCATTGTGAAAGAAGGACGAACCACAACTGGATATTTCAATTCCGATACAGCGCTATGACAATCCGCCATTGTGTGGCATATGACAGATTTGGCTGATTGACCACCAATTTTCGCAACGATGCTACGGAAAATCTCACGATTTTCGCCGCGCTCGATTGCCTCAACATCAGCACCAATCAATTTAGTACCGTATTTTTCTAATAACCCAGCTTTATGCAAACCTATCGCCGCATTTAACGCAGTTTGTCCACCTAATGTCGCCAAAATGGCATCCGGGCGTTCCTTTGCGATTATCTCTTCTAAGAATTGTGTAGTTATTGGTTCAATATAAGTTGCATCGGCAAACTCTGGATCGGTCATAATTGTTGCGGGATTTGAATTCACTAAGATAACGCGAATACCTTCACTCCGTAGAACCCGGCAAGCTTGGGTACCTGAGTAGTCAAATTCGCAGGCTTGGCCGATGACTATCGGACCACTACCGATTACCAATACGCTTTTTATAGACGAATCTTTAGCCATGGCTCCTCCGCATCAATTCGGCAAAGTCGTCAAAAAGATAATTGGCATCGTGAGGACCGGCAGCTGCTTCAGGATGGTATTGCACACTAAAAGCTGGACGATCTAATAATCTAAGACCTTCAACAACGCCGTCATTTAAAGAGATATGGGTTACTTCGCCAGTTCCATAAACAGTAGCGAAGTGGGAATCCGTTGGCGCTTCCACCGCAAAACCGTGATTATGTGCCGTGATCTCTACTCTTCCCGTTAATTTATTTAATACCGGTTGATTAATCCCGCGATGTCCAAATTGCAATTTATATGTTTCAAAACCTAACGCCCGCCCTAAAATTTGTTGGCCAAAACAAATTCCGAATATAGGAATCCGTCTCTCCAAGATTTGACGAACCAAATTGATTACCTCAGTCATGGCTGCTGGATCACCTGGCCCATTGGAGAGGAAAATGCCATCCGGATTTAACGCTTCGATCTCCGAAATCGTAGAAGCGATTGGCAGAACATGTACTTCCATACCTCGAGCGGCCATATTTCTAGGTGTTGCCGCTTTAATACCTAAATCTAGCGCCGCAACTGTAAATTCTTTCTGGACTCCAGAAGGCGGTGCAACGATATAAGACTTAGGAGTTGAAACATCTTGCGCTAAGTAAGCACCGCTCATGCCTGGGGCTTTGCGCACTCGAATCACCATCTCCTCTCGAGTTAAATCCAAACCTGAGAAAATTCCAACACGCATTGCACCGCGATCTCGCAAATGGCGCGTTAAAGCCCTGGTATCAACTCCGCTAATTCCCACCACGTTTGCTGCGAGCAAATCGCTTTCTAAATCTGAATCGGACCGCCAATTGGATGTGACCGGTGATGGATTTCTAACTACAAAGCCTGAGACCCAAATCCGTTTCGACTCTTTATCAATTTTATTCATTCCGGTATTACCGATATGTGGCGCAGTCATAATCACAACTTGTTTATGATAGGAAGGATCAGTAAGCGTTTCTTGATATCCAGTCATACCAGTGGTAAAAACTGCTTCCCCGAATGTTTCACCAGTTGCCGCCCAAGAATCACCTTCAAAAATCCGACCATCATCTAGTACAAGAAAAGCAGCCATTAAGAATTACCTAAAACTTTTGAATCCGACATAACTTGTTTTCCGTTATAAAAAACATCTGTCACTACGCCAGGTAACTCCATGCCATGAAACGGAGTGTTGCGACTCTTTGACTTGGCCGCATCCTTATTGACAGTCCAGCGCTTATTTGGATTGAAGACCGTGATATTTGCGAAATTGCCGACCGCTAGCCCTTCTCCTTGGTTGGCATACCCAGCGATTTTTGCTGGCGCGATTGATAACCGGTCGCTTAAATCGCTCCAACTCATCAGTTTGCTCTCAATCATGGTCTTCACAACGATCGAAAGCGCGGTTTCCAAGCCAATCATTCCAAACGAAGCTGCTTGCCATTCGCATTCTTTGCTTTCAGTTGGATGTGGGGCGTGATCGGTTGCAACAATATCGATGGTTCCGTCAGCCAAGCCCTCCCGTAAAGCTTCAACATCGCGCAGTGTTCGAAGTGGCGGGTTTACTTTAAAAACTGGATCATAACTTTCTGCTAAATCATCAGTTAATAGCAGATGGTGCGGTGTAACTTCCGCAGTTACATTTATGCCGCGAGCTTTTGCCCATCTAATTAACTCCACTCCGCCAGCCGTTGTTACATGACAAAGATGCAATCTGGATTGAACATGATCGGTAATTAAGATATCTCGGGCGATAATCGCTTCTTCTGCCACTGCTGGCCAACCCTTTAAACCAAGTTTCGCCGAAATAAGCCCTTCATTCATCTGAGCATCAATAGTAAGTCGTGGATCCTGCGCGTGCTGGGCAATAACACCATCAAACATTTTCACATATTCGAGCGCGCGTCGCATAACTAATGGATCAAAAACGCAGTGGCCATCATCGCTAAACACTCGGACTTTGGCAGCAGATTCTGCCATTGCCAAAATCTCAGCTAGTTGTTTACCTTCTTGACCTTGAGTTACCGCTCCGATTGGGAACACATCACAAAGCGCTGCGGCTTTTCCTAAACTGAAAACTTGTTCGACAACACCTGCATTATCTGCAACTGGATCTGTATTTGGCATCGCCGAAATGGCGGTGAAGCCACCGGCCACGGCTGCGCGAGCTCCACTTTCAACAGTTTCAGCATCTTCTTTTCCGGGTTCGCGAAGATGTGTATGTAGATCCACCAACCCCGGCAAAATTATTGATCCAGTGATATCGATTATGTAACTTGCGGTACTGGGAGTGTTTTTAGAGATATCGGAAATTTTTTGATCGATAATTGTTAAATTGATTTGCTCGCCGGCGGCGGTTATGCCGCCTACCAATGATATTTGCGCCATTTAAGCACCTACCTTCTGGTTACTTTCCGCTGCTGCCCCAATAGATAATGGAGCGCCACCCAAAAGTAAATAAAGCACCGCCATACGTACGCTTACCCCATTGGTAACTTGCTCCACAATTACTGATTGCAAACTATCAGCGCTATCTGCTGAGATTTCCAATCCTCGGTTCATAGGACCAGGATGCATTACTAGTGAAGTTGGTTTCAATTTTTTCAATCGATCGCTATTTAAGCCAAACTGGCGGGAATATTCACGCTCGCTAGGAAAGAATAACTCTGCCATCCGTTCCCGTTGAATTCTTAACATCATGACTACATCCATTTTGGCAATTACGCTATCTAAACCAAATGCGAGCTTTACCGGCCAACTCTCTACGCCAACCGGTAATAAAGTCGGTGGTGCCACCAGGGTAATTTCGGCACCGAGCTTATCTAGCAACAAAACATTGCTTCGCGCAACTCTGGAATGCAATACATCGCCCACTATCGCAATTTTTACGCCGGAGAGATCTTTACTCTCGGAGCGCAAATGTTTGCGAATCGTGAACGCATCCAGCAGCGCTTGAGTCGGGTGTTCATGCGTTCCATCGCCAGCGTTAATTACCGAACCAGTCATCCATTCTTGATCAGCCAATCGAGCCGGTGCGCCTGATGCGCCATGTCGAATGATCACAGCGTCAGCACCCATCGCTTGTAAGGTAAGCGCAGTATCTTTTAAACTCTCGCCCTTGCTTAAACTTGAGCCTTTCGCTGAAAAATTAATCACATCGGCTGACAATCTCTTAGCTGCAGCCTCAAAAGATATTCGAGTTCTAGTCGAGTCTTCGAAAAATAGATTTACTACCGTTCGTCCACGAAGTGTTGGAAGTTTCTTAACTGGAGCATCCGAAATTTTCGCCAGTTCAGTAGCTGTATCTAAAATTTGAACCGCGTCCTCATATGTGAGGTCATTGATACTTAGTAGGTGGCGTTTCATGCTTTTCCTTCAATCAAAACTTCATCGTGGCCATCAATCTCAGAGAGATGTACTTTCACAACTTCATCTCTAGCGGTGGGAATATTTTTGCCAACGAAATCGGCGCGAATGGGCAATTCTCGATGTCCGCGATCAACTAAAACCGCAAGTTGCACCGTATTCGGTCTCCCCAATTCTCCGAGAGCATCAAGAGCCGCTCGTATAGTACGTCCGGAAAAGAAAACATCATCAACTAAAACAAGATCGGTATTTTCAATTCCACCAATTGGAATTTCAGTTGGCAATAGGGCTTTCGGTGCTCGCATCCTTAAATCATCCCGAAACATCGTGATATCCAAAGTTCCGCGTCGGATCTCTTTGCCTTCAATTTGCGAGATTAAATCCGCTATCCGCGCCGAAAGAAATGCGCCCCTGGTCGGTATTCCAAGAATTACCAGATTTTCACTACCGTGGTTTCGCTCAATAATTTCATGTGCGATACGTCTAAGCGCACGGGCGATATCGCCATCGTTCATGACGTTAGTCATTTTTTTCTCCTTCGCCGCCTCACAGGACGGATCGTTAAAGGTTGCCCGAGGCTACCACCTGGTTGTGGACTGGCAAAATATTCCCGAAACGTCGGGTCTAACGTGTCGCCATGGATAAATTTCTTACTTCAGATGCCGGAATAACCTGGACCGAGATTGGGCGCAACCTTCGACAAATCCGACTTGATAAAGGCTTAACTCTGAAAGAAGTTGAAGTGAATTCTAAAGGTAAGTGGAAAGCAGTAGTAATCGGATCTTACGAACGAACCAACCGAGCGCTAACCATAAAAAAGGCCATTGCTTTGGCAGATTTTTATCAAGTTCCGCTTAGCCATCTGCTTGGGATATCCCGAAATATCAAGCAAGCAGATCCAACCCGCATCAGAATTGATTTACGAAAAGTTTTCGAAACTAAGAATTTTCCAGAGATAAAACTTTTCGTTGCCTGGATTACCGGCTCTCGTCAAGATTGGAATGGCGAAATTTTAAGCATTCGAAATAGTGACTTACTTCCGTTAGCTATCGCGCTAAACCTTGCTGAAGTTGAGGTTATTTCATTACTTCGAAGTTCCAACTTGCTTTACAAATAATTTAAGAGAGGACAATATCTTCCTTAATCGACGAAATTCTTCCTAAAATCCCGTTTACATAACCAGCTGATTCATCGGTGGAGAGCGTTTTAGCCATTTCTAACGCTTCGTCGATAGCTACAGAATCTGGTACTTGCGTTGACCAAAGCAATTCGTAAATTCCAATTCTCAAAATATTTCGATCTACTGCAGGCATTCGATCCATATCCCAACCTTGCGCATAAGTTGAAATTAGCTCGTCAATTTTTCTGCGATTATCCGATATTCCCTGCAGTAAGAGCGATGTGTACTCTCTGATTAAAAGGTCACTATCGGCTTTGCGTGCATCATGAATCGCTATCGCTGATTGATTTCGGATATCTGCTTCGTAGAGTAAATCAAGGGCAGCTTTTCGAGATTTAGAACGTGCGCTCACTTACGCTCGACCCAAATATGCACCGCTACGAGTATCGACCAATATCTTTTCATCCGGTTTAATAAATAACGGAACCGCTACTTCAATCCCGGTCTCAACGGTTGCAGGTTTTGAACCAGCCGAAGAACGATCACCTTGGATGCCGGGTTCTGTGTAAGTAACAGTTAGCGCCACTGAAGCTGGCAGTTCTATATATAGCGGATTTCCTTCATGGATTGCGACTACCGCATCGGTATTTTCCAACATGTAATTGGCGGACTCACCAACGGTAGCCGCGGCAATTGTCATCTGATCGTAGGTAGCGCTATCCATGAAGACGAAATCTTCGCCATCCTTATAGAGAAACTGCATATCGCGTTTCTCTAAAATAGCTACATCGATTTTAATTCCGGCGTTGAATGTTCGGTCCACAACTTTTCCAGAGAGAACCGAACGCAATTTTGTACGTACGAAAGCTGGTCCCTTACCTGGTTTAACGTGTTGAAAATCTACAACAGTCCAGAGCTGCCCATCAATTGTTAATGTCATGCCATTTTTCAAATCATTGGTGGTTGCCACAATCGCTATCCCATCATCTCTTCTTCCAGATTCAAACGAAATTTTGAATAAGTGGCAAGGATACCCTGTTATTTAACTAGATTGCGCATGGCCAAAATCGCTAGGCGATAAGAATCTAAGCCAAATCCACCGATGGTTCCATTTACCACCCCTGATATAACTGAAGTGTGCCTAAATTCTTCGCGTGAAAGTGGATTTGAAATATGAACTTCAATAATCGGGGCCCTCAACATTGTTACTGCATCTCGAATTGCATAAGAATAATGCGTGAAAGCTGCAGGATTAAAAATAACTGGCGTTTTCTCGTCTGCCGCTTTATGTAGAATTTGGATTAGTTCTGTTTCACTATCACTTTGGCGAATTTCAACCGCAACTTCGGCAGCTGCCGCAAATTCATTAATTGACTTTTCTAGATCGGCATACGAAAAATCTCCATAAATTGATGGTTCACGCAAATCCAGTCGGGCGAGATTGGGTCCATTTAAAACCAGTATCTTCATTTGGCAATTCTCTCATAAATATTTTGAAGAAGTGCTTCATCTACTACTTCTAACCGATCCGTTTTCCCTAGCGAAGTAAGCGTTACAAATCGAATCTTTCCGCCACGGTTTTTCTTATCTCTGGTTAAATGCAGATAAACCGCATTCCATGCAGTTGCTGGATACTCAATTGGTAAATTGAACTTCTTAGCCAAATGACGATGCAGTTCGAGATCACGCTTAGTTAAAGTTCCGTGCGCATGACTCAACTCGGCCGCGAATACCATCCCGATGGAAACTGCTTCCCCATGTCGTAATTTGAAATTAGAATGCATTTCAATGGCGTGGCCTAGCGTGTGACCGTAATTGAGTATCTCGCGGTCAAATGATTCCGTGAAGTCTTTAGAAACAACCGACCCTTTAACTGCCACAGATTTACTAATCAATTTTCCAAAATCAATCGTGTTCTCGGTTAAGTCATCCAAAATTGATGGGTCCGCGATAAATCCACATTTGATTACCTCGGCAAGTCCTGCGTTACTATCTCGTTCTGATAAAGATTCTAAGAATTTCATATCAACGATAACTTCAATCGGAGAATGGAAAGAACCAATCAAGTTCTTGCCGTGCGCAGAATTGATACCAGTTTTGCCGCCAATTGCAGCATCGACCATACCCGCCAACGTTGTGGGAATTGCTACCCAATCCAAGCCACGTAACCAAGTAGCCGCTACAAAACCTGATAAATCCGTGGTCGCGCCACCGCCGATACCCACAATTAGATCACGGCGCCCTAAATTAATTCTTCCGCAAATCTCGAGAACGCTTTGGTAAACCTGGAAACTTTTCTGGGTCTCACCTTCGGGTAGTCGAACCACCTCAAATTTACTCCCGTTTGATTTAACGGCCTGGCTAATACCAAACTTGACATCGAATTCTTCAGGGATCAGCAACAATACTAAATCACGATCTGCTGTGATGGTATTTAGTCGTTCTAACCAGTTTTCACCGATTACAACATCATATGCGTGTTCCGAGTGCACCCTAATTTTCATTGGAGCCATTTCATTATCCCAATCCGTTTTAAGATTTCCATCGCTACTTCCTCTGGCTTTTGATTATCGGTAGAAATTTCTACCGTAGCAAGCGATTTGTAAATGGGTCTGCGGTCCGTCATTAATTTTTGCCACTGTTGGCGCGGATTAGCCAATAATAACGGGCGATCTTTATTAAAGCCGATCCGTGGGGCGGCGTTAGAGATTGACACATCTAGAAAGATTCGATTTGGGATATTGGTAATCGCTGACACATTTTCTGCCCGCAAAATTGCACCGCCACCAACTGCAACGATATCCGCTTCACTATTACAGGCTTGGGCCACCGCAACAACTTCCATTTCCCGAAAATATGACTCTCCTTCTTCAATGAATATTTCAGAGATTTTTTTGCCAGCGCTAGTTTCAATCATTAGATCAGTGTCGACCGCCGCACTTCCCAACTTGCGCGCTAACGCTCTAGCGATACTCGATTTTCCAGAACCGGGTGGTCCAATCAACACAATTCTTGGGGGCATAAAATCAAAACTACTTTATTTTTAAATTAGCGATGTAACTTTCAAAATTTCTACGCGTCTCCGAAACGCTGTCACCACCAAATTTTTCCAGCACAACTTCTGCTAAAACCAACGCCACCATCGCTTCTGCGACTATTCCAGCTGCTGGGACTGCGCAAACATCGGATCGTTGGTTAATTGCTTTTGCAGCCTCACCAGTTGCGGTATCGATCGTATCCAGCGCTTTCGGTACCGTTGAAATTGGCTTCATCGCGGCTCTCACTCGCAAAATTTCGCCGTTGCTCATCCCGCCTTCAGTCCCGCCAGCTCGATCACTTCTACGCACAATCTCTCCGTTTGAATTCTTTTCTATCTCATCATGGGCTACCGAACCGCGACGCCCCGCAGTTGTGAATCCGTCCCCGATCTCTACCCCTTTTATCGCCTGAATACCCATAATTGCGCCAGCTAATTTCGAATCCAATCTGCGATCCCAATGCACATGGGAACCAAGTCCTGGCGGTAAGTTGTAAGCCAATACCTCCACAACTCCACCTAACGTATCGCCATCTGAATGCGCTGCTTCAATCTCTGTAACCATTTTTGCGCTAGTAGTTGGATCAGCGCAACGTACTGGATCTGCATCTACCAAATCCCGCTCCTTAGGCAGCGGCAATTTTGCATTTTCTGGGGTTGATACCGTTCCAATAGCTAAAACATGGCTAAGAATTTCAATTCCAATAGTTTGTTTCAAGAACTGTCTAGCTACCGCACCAAGTGCTACTCGAGTTGCAGTTTCACGCGCCGAAGCTCTTTCCAAAATCGGTCGCGCATCATCGAAGGCATATTTCTGCATTCCAACCAGGTCGGCATGGCCAGGTCTAGGTCTAGTTAGCGGCGCATTTCGAGCCAAATTGGCAATTTCATCTGCTGCAATTGGGTCTGCGGCCATGACTTTTTCCCACTTAGGCCATTCCGAATTTGCAATCTCAATCGCTATCGGTCCGCCTTGTGAAATTCCATGACGAACCCCACCAAGAATAGAAACTTTATCTGCTTCAAAAGTTTGACGAGCACCTCGTCCGGTACCTAAGCGGCGCCGTTTAAGATCGCGATCAATATCAGTAGTTGAAATCTTTATTGCAGCTGGCATGCCTTCGATGATCCCCATCAAAGCTGGGCCGTGTGACTCTCCCGCAGTTAGCCAACGCATATTTGAACCCTTCCAAAAATAAATACTGGGCTCTATTCTCTCAGATATCTCGGTATTACTGCGCGCTAATTAGCTGTGCCTAGTGAAAAGTAGAAACCAGGCCCGCTAGCGCCCCTAGAAAAAGCGCAGGAGCCATTGGAATCGCTTTCGGTTCTGCCGAGGAAAGCAATTGTTTGATAGCCACGCCCCCAGTCATGCTCCAAGTTACAACAATAGCAACTTGATTCGCTTCTATAATCGTTGAAAAAGGCAAGGTTGAATCCAGAAACACTGCAATTAATAGCGCGTATTTTAAATCACCAGCTCCGATTTTAAAGCCAGTGCAAGCGGCTAAAAGTAAATAGAAGATGGTAACCATCCAAAATATCTCTAAGCGAAATCTAGCGGATTCCAAATAATTTCGATCTACTATCAAACGGATTAAAGCCAACCCCAGAAAGCAAATAGCTAATTTTATGAGTATGGAATTGCGAATCCGATGTGTCAAAAAATCCACAATCGATATATGGATACCGGTGCAGATGAAGATGATGATTGAAACTATCGCCATATTGAATGATACGGCGGCGACCGTGAAACTTTTTAGCCGTTGTTGATAACCGCCATTGCGTGAGTGCGCAATTCTTGATACATAGATTGCGAATCAAATGAAATTCGCGTCATTAGTCGAAGCTGTTCTAGGGCTTGTCGAATTAAAAGTTCAAGACCATCAATTAGCAGGCCGCCGGACTCTTGCCAAAGCACTGACGGTCTGGATGGGAAAGGTGAGTAAGAAACATCTAGGAGTATCTGATCGCTCTTAATTCTTGCTGGTATCGCATTTGCTAACGAAAAAAAAGCGCTACTTGGTAGAGTGCTTATTACGAGGAAATCGTGGGCAATCTCTGCAAGATCTTCAAAATTGAAGAATCTAATCTGACTTAACAATGCAGCTTTTTTCACCAATTCATTACGATTTTCCGATCGTTGGTAAATATTTATGTTCTTCACTAAGCCATCCAATGCCGCCAGTGCCGCTCGCGCAGTTCCGCCGCCGCCAATGATTGAAATGGCACTATCTTGCGTAATTTGTAATCTATTGAAAATAGCAGCGAAACCCATCACGTCAGTAGAAAGGATCTGCACATCTACCGCATGGCTACTGCGCTCGATCAAAATCGTATTTGCCGAAGAAATTCGTTTCGCCAACGGATCAACACCGGCTCCAATAGTTGTGACTACTTCTTTTAATGGCATTGTTAAGGAGAACCCGCGCCAATTAACGGATGCGTCGATTGCGGTCGCTTCCGCAAAGAACTGCGGAAATTCAACTTCCGAAACCTCGATCGCCTCATATTTACCCGGAATTCCAAGAATTTCGTAAGCCCGATTATGAAGTAAGGGCGAAAGTGAATGCGAAATTGGCGAACCTAGGACCGCAGCTCTAATCATGAGGTAACCTTAAACAAACCTGCCGCAACATTCTTCTTGTATTCTAATTTCCAACCTAAAAATTCATCATTAGATTTTGTGAATCGAGTCTCCCCCGGCTTTACTGTTATAAAAAAAAGCCAATCCCCGATCGCTGGATTTACCGCCGCTTCGATGGCACTTAAAGTTGGGCTTCCAATTGGCGCCGGCGGTAGACCATAATTCTGATAGGTGTTGTATCGGCTCCTAATCTTTGTATCTTTGGTGGCTAGCGTTATTTCACCACGACGCTGTAACAAATACTGGACTGTGGTATCAAGTTGTAACGGCATATTGATTTTTAAACGGTTGTAAATTACTCGAGAAACTTTCTGGTAATCCTTAGCATCTGCTTCAGCTTGAATCAAAGAAGCGATGATCAGTAACTGATAATTACTATACCCGGCAACACTTTTTGTGAAATCAATCGGTTTAGTATTGTGATTGAAAGTATCTATCATTTTACTAAGAACTTCTTTGATTGATGTATCTTTTACAAATGAATAGTTTGCCGGATAAAGGAAACCTTCAGGGTTACCAGTTCTCACACCTAACGGCAATTTCAATTCCTTTAACGCAGCAAGCGTACTTTTTTTATCATAGCCAGATTCAACTAGTGCAGTTACAATTTCAGTTAGTCGGGCTCCATCTTTAACTACGATCAATCCAACAATTCTTTTGCTATCTAAAAGTTGCTCTAGCGCTAGCTTTGCTGGGATTTGGGTTTCTAGCAGATGATCTCCGGGGGCAATTCGAGCCGATCTTTGATCGCCCACTGCAATTCTAAAGAAAGATTCTGCAGACTTTATAACACCTGATTGAAAAAGATTTTGGGCAATTTGCGAGCCTGTTTCGCCATCGGTGATTGTTATAGATATTTCGGCGCGCGGAGAACCTGATGCAAAATCAGGCGCTGCGGCCGGACCACTATGCAGCGCTCGTAATCCCAGCGTCAACAGCGCAATCAGCAAAAACGGCGTAACTAGCGCTCGTACTAACTTCATATTTTAAGACCAGCCGGTTTACCTTGGCTTTTCTCTACTTGCAACGCAAATTCTAAAATATTGGCGGCAGCGAATTGATCAATTACATCACGATTTCTAGAAGGTGACTTATTCAGTGCTTGTAATTGCTTCTCAGCTTTTGTAGTTGAAAATCGTTCATCAATTAAGAAAATTTGCAGACCGAAATTATCACGGAGCATCTCTCCAAAAAATCTCACTTTTTCACTACTTGCGCTGGAATTTCCGGATAGATGGATTGGCAAGCCAATATAAACATAAATCGGTGCTATGTCGTAAAAAAGTTCGGCCAATTCGCGTTGTAGCGTAACCGGATCGTTTTTAAGAGTTGTTAATGGTGCGGCTAAAATCGCCTCCTGATCTGATACTGCCACTCCAATTCGTATTTCTCCGTAATCGAAAGCAATTCGCTTTCCACTTTCCATATTATTTACCAGTTGTGAGAGTGATTAACTCTTTGATAGCAGAAAATGCGGCATCTATCTTCGCTACTGCAACGCCGCCACCTTGTGCGAAATCATCTTTACCGCCACCACCGCCGCCTAAAATTTCACTAGCACTTTTAACTATTGCTCCAGCCTTGACGCCAAAAGTACGGGCAAGATCATCCACCGCTGCAATTAAAACCACTTTGCCTTCTTGAACACTTGCCAAAACCACAACCGAGTTGGTTATTTGGGAACGTAAATTTAACGCGATAGTACGAAGATCATCACCGGAGATCCCATCGGAGACTCGTGCCGTGATAAGCGAAACCTTCCCGAGGTTTAACGCCGTGGCGATCAATTTCTTTGAATCCGCGATTGCGGCCGCGGTTTTTATGCTGGCTAACTCTTTTTCAATCTCCTTATGTTTGGCGAGCAATTCCGCAATTCTCTCTGGCATCTCTTCTGGGCGCGCGCCTTTTATTAAATCCGTAATTGAATTTAAAAGTAGATGTTCTCTAGCTAAAAATGAGTACGCATCTGCACCAACTAGCGCTTCTACCCGTCGAACTCCAGCTCCAATTGATGATTCGCTTAACAATTTAACCACTCCGAGTTGTCCAGACCTAGAAACGTGGGTACCGCCGCAAAGTTCTCGAGCCCAGTTCCCAACGCTGACAACGCGAACCCGCTCACCATATTTTTCCCCAAATAGCGCCATCGCTCCGGAAGCTTTCGCATCAGATTGGGACATCACCTCGGCAGTAACTTCTAAATCGTCTAACAAAAGTGCATTCACTCGCGCTTCGACATCATTTAAAGTAGAAAGTGGAACTGCGCCAGCAGCTGGAAAATCAAATCTAAATCTTCCAGGTGAATTCTCGGAACCTGCCTGGGTCGCAGTTTCACCTAAAATTTCACGAAAAGCTTTATGAACCATATGAGTTGCGGTATGCGCTCTGGAAATTCCATTTCTTCTTTCAATATCAATTTCGGCTAGCACGGTAGCGTTTTTAGTTATAACGCCTGAAATCACTCTGCCACGATGAACCGATAAACCTGGAATCGGGCTCTGCACATCATCAACCTCAATGATCGCCCCATTTTCCAAAGTAATGCGGCCGCCATCAGCTAGTTGCCCACCACCCTCAGCATAAAACGGAGTTCGATTTAGTACTACTTCAATTTCATCGCCGACTTTAGCTTCATCTGCATAAATACCATCAACTAAAAAACCACTAATTGAGGATTCACTTTTTAAACTTTCATAACCAACAAATTCTATTTTTCCAGATTCGTCCAAAATTTTACGATATTCCGTTAAATCTGTATGTCCGCTCTTCTTCGCTTTTGCGTCCGCCTTTGCTCGATCTCTCTGTTCTTTCATTAATTTGCGGAAACCGACCTCATCTATCGTTAATCCCTCTTCGGCCGCCATTTCGAGCGTTAAATCAAATGGAAAACCATAGGTATCATGCAATTTGAAAACTTCATCCCCGCTTAATTTTGCACCACCCTGTTTTTTAAGAGCGGTACTTGCTAAATCAAATATCTGGGTGCCACTCTTAAGTGTTTGCAGAAATACATTTTCTTCTGCCACCGCTACCGAAAGTATTCGCTTCTTATCAGCGATCAATTCCGGATACTGAGAACCCATTGCAGAAATCGAAACTTCAATTAACTCGTTCATGTTGGCATCTTCAGCGCCAAGCAAGCGCATATTTCGGGTTGTGCGGCGCATCATGCGACGCAGCACGTAACCCCGCCCTTCATTTCCGGGCGTAACCCCGTCACCAATTAGCATCATTGCAGTACGCGCATGGTCGGCTATGACACGCAGCGAAATATCGCTCTTAGAATCCTTGCCATATTTAACTCCGGCTAGTTCACTTGCGCGCCGCAAAATTTGCATGGTGGTATCAATTTCATAAATATTTTCAACACCTTGAAGTAGCGCTGCAGTTCGTTCTAACCCCAATCCTGTATCAATATTCTTAGCTGGTAACTCACCAATAATCGGAAAACTATCCTTATTTCCACCCTCGCCACGAATATTTTGCATGAAAACTAAATTCCATACCTCTAAATAGCGATCCTCGTCCGCAATTGGACCACCTTCTTTTCCATATTCTGGTCCGCGATCATAATAAATTTCAGAACATGGTCCGCAAGGACCTGGTACGCCCATCGACCAAAAATTATCAGCCATACCTCGACGTTGAATTCGCTCTTTCGGTACTCCAATTTTTTCATGCCATATATTGGCTGCTTCATCATCATCTAAATAAACAGTTACCCAAAGTTTCGACTCTGGAAATCCAAATCCGCCATCGCTTATCGGGCGCGTTAACAAATCCCAAGCCAGCGCAATCGCACCTTCTTTAAAGTAATCGCCGAATGAAAAATTGCCACACATTTGAAAAAATGATGCATGGCGAGTGGTTTTTCCGACTTCATCAATATCTAAAGTCCGCACACATTTTTGAACAGAGGTGGCTCGCTTGTAAGGAGGAGTTATCTCGCCGAGAAAATAGGGTTTAAATGGGACCATTCCAGCATTAACTAATAGAAGATTGGGATCATTTAAAATTAAGGAAGCTGAAGGTACTACGGTATGTGTTAAGCCAGCGCGGTTATCGGATTCAAAGAAACGTAACCAGCGAGATCTGATTTCCGCTGATTCCACCTATTTACTCGGATTCCTCATCATCGACAAAAGCTTTTGCCTTCTTAGAAGATTTTGTTTTCTTTTTGCCCTTACCTTTGCGCAGTTGCGCCGCAGTCAATAAACCACCAGCTACCTTCATCGCCAATTCATTCTTATCCAAAAATGTTGAAGTTGTCGCAGAAATTTTTGAAGAAATGTCTTCCACTGATTTGGTAACCCGATTAATGCTGTGCAGTGGACCATTTACTAATTTAACAGTGGTGGTAACTTCTTCAAGGAGTGGGGTTGTTTCCTCGGTAATGGATTTAACCGCAACGCCTACTTCATCTATAGCGCGACCTAGTCGAACCACTGCATAAGCTATCGCCAGAGCGATCACCGCTAGAGCGATGGCGGCAATAATTGTTGCAATTCCTCCTGGACCCATATGGCTAGGTTACTAGAGTTCATTACGAACTTGGCGCAGGTTTAAACCTGATGGAATCTAGGAATCTCAATATCTGGTGTTTTATGGCCAGCATGTGCCGCAACTGCAGCATCATGATAAGCCTCAATTGCAACGATATTTTCATCAATTAGATAGAGACGGCCATCTGCAATAGTTCCGGCTTTTCCTTCTATCACTGCAACGACATCATCCCCCGAAAGGGTTTTGTGGATTTCCAGCGCATGCGCTACTGCTAACACTTTGCTCCGGTTATCGCGAAGAATAACTTCGGCTTTTGCCAATAAAGACGAAAGATTATCTTCAATTCGATCGGCTAGCGCTCGCTTCATCTCTTTGCTCGAATCATCTTTTTTGCTACCACCTGGGGCGCCGAGATCCATTCGTCGACTAGAGGCATAAGACGAAACAGTGGAACCCATTCCCCATTGTCCTTCCATTAGCGCTGCCACCGTTGTCGCGCTCTCTAAATCTCCAGAGACTCCAGAAGAATTATCACCTTTGAAAAACATCCGCTCGCCAGCCAGCGATGCAAGTGAAACTAAAATATCCGACTCGTATTCGGTGCGCCATCTAGTGAATTGATCATCTGGCGGGATGCTCGCCACCATACCGAGGTAATCTGAACCTTTTTCGATAGTAGCTAAATCAATTTCCATATGTCTGCGAGTTAGATGTGCCATAACTGCGTGACATGCTTCATGAACAGCTACCGCATGACGCTCTCTTTCAATATATTCAACATCCTCCGCGGGTCCAAGTTCTTTCAACTGTTTCGCACGAAGTACATCGCTCCACATAATGTTAGTTCGACCATTTCGAATTGCCATAATCAAAGCTTCATTGATCAAATCCTTAATGGTTGCACCGGTCGCATAGGGAGTAATTGTTGCCAACTTATCTATCTCTAGTGCAGACAATGAATGTGAAACTTTTGCGAAATATCCTTCATAAGTGCGTACTCGACCTGCTTTGCTTGGATATCCAACTCGATACATCCGATCAATTCGCCCTGGACGTAACAACGCTTCATCTAGTGCTTCGGGCATATTCGTCGCCATCACAACCAGAATCCGGTATTTCGGCGGATTCTTAGGGCGCATTCCAAGAGTTCGGCGCACAATGCGATTTATAAAACCACGGGGCTTTTTCAATCCAGAAAGTTCAGTAAGAAGTGCTTGCAGCGTTCCCATTCCGCCGCCGCCATTTCCACCAGCACCACCCATCACGAAAGCGTTGCGAGCCAAAAGCGCCGCGGTATTTTTAGATAAATAATTTCCACCATGACAGGTGCTCTCGAAAATTTCGCTTTTCGCCATTGCCGTGTTTCGATTCTGGCCACCGCCAGAAACGATTCCGCGATTTCCAAGGGAATCTGCTTCATCGAAAAAAACTACAACGCCGCCATATCGAAGTGCTAACTTTCGCAACTTACGGAACAAGCTCTTAACCTTAAGTACACCAACCCCCATAAACATATTTGTGAAAGCACCTGGATCAACAAATACGAATGGTTTCCCAGTTTCGCCAGCCATCGATTCAGCCATTAAAGTTTTACCAGTACCCGGTGGTCCCCACAATAAAATTCCGCCTGGTACATAACCGCCATGCTTCTCGATGCTTTCTGGGTTCTCCAAAAACACTAAATTTTCACGGATTCGATTTAGGACATGATCTTGCCCCCAAACATCAGAAAACCTAGTTCTGATGTCGTCTGGAAAATATGTATCTACTCCGCCTCGACTTAAGAACCAGAAAATGGCAGCAAATTGAATAACCACAAAGAAAACTGCGAAGAGCAATTGACCTAACATTGGCAGCGCGCTCCAAAGCGCTTTTGGTGCAAAGAAAAGCGCTCGTACTGGAGTTTCCTTATATATCGCGCCAAGAATTACCGCTAACAGAGTTATTAGAAGTAAAACCTTGATAGCTCGAGAGAGCCGATAACGAGTCCAGTCACTTAATTTATGAAGTAAACCATCGACAAACTTAAAGTATTTTTGCCAGATACCGTGATATGGCGCCAATAATTCAGATAACAAGAAATGAGTTTGCCGGATAAATTCGATTGCAAGTAAGGCGAATAACCACCATCTACTTTCTGAAGTGGATCTGACCGCATCCGTAAAACCCAGAATCGGATTGCCAGACATCTCTGCCCAAACCAAAATGAAAAAGACCAGAATGAACAATGATACGAACTTACTACGGTCATATAAGGAGAGATGAACTCGGGTTTTACGATCAGAATCGCGCGCCCTGCTCGTTGAAACTTCAGCCATGCTCCACCCTCATCATTTCGCTATTTTCCCCGGATTGTGAACGAGTTCGTAATCTTATCTAATGAACTTTGATTCTGGGTATAGCAAGTATCGCTGCATCGCGCTATCAGGACATAAAGAACGGACCGGTCCGGAGAGAGCGCAACCGTTTGATTAATCGTTTCCAACTTCACATCACTCGCGGCAAAGGTGAAAACGCTCTTTATACCCGCGCCCCCTTTATCTTTGAAATCTTCATCTTCAATTAGCGTGAATTTCGGCGGGGTTAGCGAGCCATCGATCCAAGATGTTAGCGGCAACACGATATCTCGGAGCGAATTGAGAGATACGGAATTTACTTCTGTCGGATATAGATTTCTAATTCTTAGAAAAACTATTGGAGCATCTTTCGGCGCAATACTAAAAACATCCTTAGCCGTTATGGCCGAACTTGGCGAAAACGCGATCTGAAATTTTACTGCCGCCAATCGTTGCGCAGCGCCATTATCTTTTGATTTTGCTTCAAAATTAGCAAGGGTCGCATTACTAATCTCATGCCAACTTTCTGGAACTGTAAAAAAGACGCCATCATCTTTAAAGGAGACGTATTTTCGATCTGATTTCCCGCAGCTTGAAATGGATAGCATTAATCCTAAAAGAAGAACTAAGCGAAAAAAACGGCTACTAGTTCGCTTCCGGTTGGGCGTCAATCCCACTCTCCTTGCGTTGCGCTGGCGTAATTGGCGTAGGCGCACCAGTTAATGGATCGCCACCGCTTGCAGTTTTAGGGAAAGCAATAACTTCACGGATCGAAT
This sequence comes from uncultured Bifidobacterium sp., assembly GCA_964567545.1. GTDB lineage: Bacteria > Actinomycetota > Actinomycetes > Nanopelagicales > Nanopelagicaceae > UBA7398. Next base: position 84,046 of record CAZMNB010000001.1, read on the forward strand.
CTGAACCGGTAATTAGCGCACATAACCGATCTAACCCGAGCGCAATACCTCCGTGTGGAGGTGGACCGTAGTTAAAAGCTTCCAGCAAGAAACCGAATTTACTTTCAGCTTCTGCTTTTGAAAGCCCAATCACTTCAAAAACTTTCTGTTGGATGTCGCGTCGATGGATACGAATCGAACCGCCACCAATCTCATTTCCATTTAAAACTATGTCATAGGCATACGCCAAGGCCGTTGCTGGGTCTTGCGCGAAACTTTTTTCAAATTCTGGTTTTGGGCCAGTGAACGGATGATGTACCGCGCTCCATCCGCCACCATCAATTTTTTCAAACATCGGTGCATCAACTATCCAGAGGAAATTCCAAGCTGTCTTATCGATCAGGCCAGAACGTTCGCCGATTTCTAACCGAACTGCACCTAGTAGGTTTTGCGAACTTTGCCGTTCTCCGGCAGCAAAAAATATTGCATCGCCAGGTTTAGCTCCAGTAACCGCGGCGATTCCGGCGGTTTCAAATTCGGAGAGATTTTTCGCAACTGGTCCACCTAAAGAACCATCAGATTGCACCAAAATATAGGCCAACCCTTTAGCACCCCGAGCTTTTGCCCAATCCTGCCACGCATCTAAATCACGTCTTGCTGAACTTGCGCCACCAGGCATGATCACAGCGCCAACATATTCCGCTTGGAAAACTCGAAAACTAGTCTTTGCAAAGAATTCTGTGACATCAGAAAGTTCATTACTAAATCTCAAATCTGGTTTATCCGATCCATATCTACGCATCGCCTCGTGGTAGGTCATGTGTGGAATCGGCATTGGTATTTCGTAGCCAACTACCTCTTTAAATACTCGGGATATTACTTTTTCCGCAATCTGTAATACGTCAGCTTGATCTACAAACGACATCTCGATATCCAACTGGGTAAATTCTGGTTGGCGATCAGCTCGGAAATCTTCATCTCTAAAACATCTAGCAATTTGGTAATACCGTTCCATGCCAGCAACCATTAAAAGTTGCTTAAATAATTGCGGCGATTGCGGCAACGCATACCAACTGCCTGGTTGTAATCGCACCGGTACTAGAAAATCTCGGGCTCCTTCTGGTGTGGAGCGTGTTAAATATGGAGTTTCAATTTCTAAGAAATCACTTTCAGCCATGACTGTGCGAATTACTGAAGTAATTTTTGATCGAACTCGTAAATTATGTGCCGGCACCTCCCGACGTAAATCCAAATAGCGATACTTTAATCTAACCTCTTCACTGATATTAGAGGTATCACCGCTATCTACTGGAAATGGTAACGGTGCAGCCTCCGATAAAACCATCAATTCTTTACAGTTGATTTCAATTGCACCAGTTGGTATTGCGCTATTTTCATTTCCCTTTGGGCGCGCAACTACTTCACCGACAATAAGAACGCACCATTCCGCTCGGAGCGCCCCCGCAACCGCTTCGTCTGAAATAACTACCTGTACCGCACCGGTTGCATCTCTTAAGTCGATAAAAGCTACGCCCCCATGATCGCGTCGGCGCGCTACCCAACCGGCCAATTTAATTTCGCTACCAATATGCGATGCTCGAATATCGCCAGCGTTGTGAGTACGTAACACGATGCTCCTGAAATCTCTATTTTAAAGAAGTTGCGGTTATGGAGCTAAGAGTAACTGAAGAAGTATTGCCGGATTCCATATTTTTCAATTCACCAACGCCCGAGGCTAATTCACTTTCACCGATTACTAGAGCGTACTTAGCGCCACTTCTATCAGCGCCTTTCATAGCGCCTTTTAGCGCACGATCTCCATAAGCGCAATCAACAATGGCCCCATCTTTTCTTAATTTATCAATAAACTCAATCGAATAATTCTTAGCATCCTCGCCGAGTGGAATTACAAATAAATCAGGGCGCGCCTGGCTGGTCAGATCTATCCCTTCAGCTTCACAAGCAAGTAGTGTTCTATCAATTCCTAGACCAAAACCAATTCCAGAAAGATTCTGCCCGCCGAGCGATTCCATTAAGCCGTCATATCTGCCGCCGCCACCAATCCCAGATTGCGCCCCTAATAGTTCATGCACAAATTCAAAAGTGGTTCCAGTGTAATAATCCAAGCCTCTAACCATCCGTGGATTTATAGAATATGGAATTCCTAAAATCTCTAAGTAGCGTTTTACTTTTGCAAAGTGCGCAGCGCTTGCTGGGGTTAGATAATCCAAAAGCAATGGGGCCTTCGCCATATATTTTGCGACCGATTCTCGTTTGTCATCAAATAGCCGTAACGGATTTAGTTTTGTGCGCTCTTTAGTTGCTTCATCCAGATCCAATTTGGCGATGAAAGCAACTAAATCTTTGCGGTGGGCGCTTCGAGAAGCCGCGTCTCCTAGCGATGTAACATCCAAGCGAAACTTAGTTAACCCCAGATTTCGATATCCAGCGTAAGCAACTGCAATTACTTCAGCATCAATTGCGGGGTCATCTAAACCGATCGCCTCAATTCCAACTTGATAGAACTGTCGATAACGACCCGCTTGTGGTCGTTCCGCTCTAAAAAATGGCCCGGAATACCAAACCTTAACTGGCAGTTGACCTCGATCTAGCCCATGTTCAATTACAGCACGCATCACACCCGCAGTTCCTTCTGGTCTTAAAGTGATAGACCGGCCACCGCGATCTTCAAATGTATACATTTCCTTCGAAACCACATCGGTCGATTCGCCCACGCCACGGATAAATAATTCGGTATCTTCAAAGATTGGTAACTCTAATAATTGATACCCTGCCAATTTCGCTGGGCTTATTAATTCTTTTCTAACTTTTTCAAATGCGATCGATCGCTCTGGAAAATATTCACTAACTCCTTTGGGGGCTTGAATTTTCATCGTACGCCTACCGAAAGATTCTTTAAATACGGATTAGTTTTTCGTTCCTTGGCAATAGTGGTCTCTGGCCCGTGGCCCGGTAATACTCTAAATCCGTCAGATAAAGTTAATATTTTTTCCTGTAAAGTTTTAGTCATATCCGCCATAGATCCAGTTGGTAAATCAGTTCGACCTATCGATCCAGCAAAAAGTACGTCGCCAGTTACTGCGATCTCATTTTCTACCAGAAAAATAACAGAGCCTTGAGTGTGGCCAGGTGCATGCAGAACTTTTATTGACATTCCAGCGATTGCGAGAATTTCATTGCTCTTAATCTCCTTAACGTTCTCCGGTTCGTAATATTTTTCGCGTCCGGTTTCGCTACCCAACATTGATAATAATTGAATTGATTCTGCGCTTAGCGCACGTTCTGGATATGTAAGCAATTCACGATCGCCGGAATGGATATATGTGATAAAACTATTTGTAGCTTCTCCGATTTCATCTGATTGGGCAAGCGGGAGAACCGAAAAAGTGTGATCTAAATGGCCATGGGTTAGCAGCGCCGCAACTGGCTTTAACTTGAATTTTTCAACGATTTCGAAGATTTCATTTGTTAAATCTGGAATCGCAATTCCTGGGTCAACAATCACGCATTCCTGGTTCTTACCGGTGGCTAAAATCCAACAATTGGTTCCGAAAAAGGGTGCTGCTATCGATTCAACTAACATCTCACCCCTTCTCACCGCGCTTACAAAGCGGTTTAAGTTGAATTTTCCCCGCCTTGTGAGCTGAAATCCCCTGGCCTTTTACTCAACTAGGGGTTCAGGGTACCTTTACCCTCTGCCGGAGCGCTTGATTTACTCTCCAATTAGAGTGTGAAAATAGTAATTCGGTAACTGCAGTAATTAACAAAACCGCCCAATACGACAACAGAGCGTAAATCGTGCAAACGATAATCGCGCAAGGGAAAGCAGGTTCCACATGGAAAATGGATCTAATCAACAAACTATCAATTCGCCCGCCGCAGCTCTCGTTGGAGATCCTGCAAAATATGGCCGGGTAGCTGCCGATGGGACTGTCTACGTAATCACCGGCGAAGGTGAAAAAGCAGTTGGTTCATATCCTGGTAAAACACCTGAAGAAGCCCTTGCCTACTTTGTTAGAAAATTTGAAGCGCTCGCTTCCGAAGTGGCGCTATTAGCAGCTCGCATTAAAAGTGGCGCGATGGTTCCCTCTGATGCTCATGCGGCAGTAACTAAATTAAGTCAACAAGTTGAAAATCTAAATGGAGTTGGTAATTTAGCTGCCCTAAAGTTATCGGTAGAACAAATTCCGCAACTGATTGAAGAACATAAAAATATTTTTGAAGCCCGTAAAGCTGCCGAGGCGGCGGCAAAGGCAGTAAAGCGCGCCGAGGGCCAGGCCGTTAAAGAAAAACTTGTGGCTGAAGCCGAAATGCATGCGTTGTCAGAAAATTGGAAACTCACAAGTGAACGCTTAAAGACGCTTCTTGATGAATGGAAAAAAGCGCCAAGACTTGATAAGAAAACTGATGCAGATCTTTGGAAACGGTTCTCTGCTTCACGTAACAAATTTGATAAACGACGACGCACTCATTTCGCTACGCTGCTGCAGGCACAAGCAGCCGTAAAGACGGCAAAAGAAGTAATTGTTTCGGAAGCTGAATCGCTAGCTAACTCACGTGATTGGGTTGCAACTGCTCGCCGGTACAAAACGCTGATGGATCATTGGAAACTATCCGGTCGGGGAAAGAAGAGTGATGATGCAAAACTATGGGCTCGCTTCAAAGCCGCTCAAGATACTTTCTTCTCCGCAAAAAATTCGGATCTAGAAAAACGCCAAGGCACTATGAGCGAGAATCTAGCCAAACGAGAATCTCTGATTCTAGAAATTGAAGCTATCTTGCCGATCACCAATTTAGATGAATCTCGCCGGAAGTTCCGAGATCTACAAAGTAAGTGGAGCAAAATCGGTATGACTGAGCGGAGTAAACGAGCCGCTTTTGATAAACGATTTGATCTCGTGGAATCGGCTATCAAAGAAGCTGAAGCCGAGAAATGGCGAAAGAGTGATCCAACTGCAAAAGCTCGCGCTAATGATGTGGTCTCTCAACTTTCTGCCGCAGTAGCGAATTATGAAGCCCAGGCTGAAAAAGCTGAAACTTCAGGAAATACGAAAAAAGCAACCGAACTAAGAGAGGCCGCTGCCGCTCGTCGTACTTGGTTAGCTGAAGCTGAAAAAGGGCTATCTGAATTCACTAATTAATTATTAGTAACTCGGGATACATCGTAAACTCCTTCAATGTTTCGTACCGCTGTTAAAATTGCATCTAGGTGTGATGCATCTGCCATTTCAAATGAAAATCGCGAAATAGCTACTCGGTCCCTAGAAGTATTTACAGCAGCACTCAAAATATTTACATGCTGATCTGAAAGAGTTCTCGTAACATCCGAAAGTAATCGTGCTCGATCCAACGCCTCAACCTGGATATTAACTAAGTAGATACTCTTCACTGTTGGATCCCATTTAACTCCAACCATTCGATCACCTTGATTCAATTCCAAATCTGAAACGTTTACACAATCTACTCGATGAATTGAAACACCACTTCCCTTCGTAATAAAGCCCGTGATTGCATCACCCGGAACCGGCGTACAACAACGAGCTAACTTGATCAGAACCTCGCCAACGCCTTCAACAATTACTCCCGAAGCGCTCCGCTTTGGCGCATGAACTGTAGCGCCACTGATTAAATTTTCTATCGCTGGTTCTTCATGGGTATCGTTTAAGCCAAGCGCAGTTACTAATTTCTCAATAATCGAAGTTGATGAGACATGTCCATCACCAACCGCCGCATAAAGTGTTTCAATATCTGGATATCGCAGCTCGTGTGCAAGTTCTAAAAGTGCATGTCCAGCCAGAATTTTTTGCAACGGCAAGCCAGCTTTTCGCATCTGGCGTGCAATAGATTCTTTACCAGCATCGATTGCTTCTTCCCGACGTTCTTTACTAAACCAGGCTTTGATCTTAGAACGCGCTCTAGGTGATTTGGCAAAAGCAAGCCAATCCCTACTTGGTCCGGAAATTTCACTCTTATTCAACACAACTTCTATTACATCGCCATTTACTAATGGAACCGCTAAAGCTACCAATTTTCCATTTACTTTTGCACCAACGCAGTGGTTCCCAACTTCAGTATGAACGGCATAAGCAAAATCAACCGGGGTTGATCCCTCTGGAAGTGCAATCACACTACCTTTTGGCGTAAAAACAAAAACTTCTGGGGTCCGCAAGTCATACCGAAGCGCATCTAAAAACTCATTTACATCTGAAGTCTCTTGCTGCCATTCATGTAACTGTTTCAACCAGAGCATATCTGGACTTGCGATTTCGGTTTTAGTTTTTTTGCCAAGTTTGTACTTCCAATGCGCGGCAATTCCGTACTCAGCCCGAGCATGCATATCTTGAGTTCGAATCTGAATTTCAACGGCTTTTCCATTAGGTCCGATTACCGTAGTGTGAAGTGATTGATAGAGATTGAATTTAGGCATGGCGATGTAATCTTTGAAGCGACCTGGGACTGGACTCCATCGAGCGTGCACTGCACCAAGTACTGCATAGCAATCACGCACATCTTCAACCAACACCCTAATCCCTACTAAATCGTAAATGTCATTAAAATCTCGGCCGCGTACCACCATCTTCTGATACACGCTATAAAGATGCTTCTGCCTACCATTAACTTCAGCTTTGATCTTCTCACTTTTCAAATCAGCTTTTAAAGTCTCCACGAACTCTTCCGTCAATTTAGAGCGAGAAGGAGAACGTTCCGCAACCAATCGCTCAATTTCTTCATACTTTTTTGGTTCTAGAGTTCTAAAAGATAAGTCCTCTAGCTCCCACTTAATCGCATTCATGCCGAGTCGATTAGCTAACGGGGCGTAAATATCAATAGTTTCACGAGCTTTACGTTGTGCGGATTCAACTGAAACATATTGCCAAGTTCGCGCATTATGAAGGCGATCACATAGCTTTATTACTAGAACTCGAATATCGCGCGACATTGCAACTACCATTTTGCGAACCGTCTCAGCCTCAGCGCTTGCTCCGTAAGTCAATTTATCTAACTTAGTAACACCATCTACTAAACCAGCAATTTCGTCACCAAAATCTTTCTTAACCTCGGCGAGCGAATAAGGCGTATCTTCAACAGTGTCATGTAGCAATGCCGCTGCAATCGTTGCGATATCAAGACCAAGTTCGGCAAGAATTTCAGCAACAGCCACAGGATGAGTTATATAAGGATCACCAGATTTTCGTAATTGACCAGCGTGTGCAGTTTCAGCGGTGGCAAACGCTCTTTCAAGAATTTCCATCTCATTCTTGCTGGCACGCTCTAGCATCCGACTTGTGATACTGGAAATGGATGCACTCATATTGACAACTAATCGTTAACGGCGGTTCTTGCGCTTTCGCTTTGGTTGATTTCGTGGACCTCGTGGTCGATCATCGTTTTGAACTGAATCAATTTTTTCGTTTGAGTTATTTGTAACCGCGCTCTGGAATAAGGACGTAGCCGCAACACCACCGCGCGCCGCAACCCGTTTGGTAAGCGCTTGCATTGCAGGTTCGCGTTCTCTAAGTGCTGCAAGTAATGGGGTTGCGATGAAAATAGAAGAATAAGTTCCAGTTGCTAGGCCAATGAATAGCGCGAGTGAAAGGTCCTTAAGCGTGCCAGCCCCAAGCAGTCCAGCGCCGACAAAGAGAATCGACCCCACTGGAATTAACGCAGTTAGAGAGGTATTGAAAGAACGAACTAACGTTTGATTCACGGCAAGGTTTGCCGCTTGTGAATATGTCATTTTTCCGGAGCTTGTCACCGATTTAGTGTTTTCGCGAACCTTATCGAAAACCACAACAGTGTCGTAAAGTGAGTATCCAAGAATTGTTAAAAATCCAATAACTGTCGCCGGCGTAACATCAAATCCAACTAACGCATAGATTCCTACAGTAATGAAGACGTCATGAATCACGGCCACGATTGCGGCAACCGCCATCTTAGGTTCGAAAGCCATCGCCAGATAAAGCATCACGACCAATATGAAAGCAATCAGACCATAGAGCGCTTTCCGGGTAATTTCTTTACCCCATGACGGGCCAACGCTCTGGGTATCAATTGATTCAACTTTCACGCCAAATTTTGCCGCCAACGCATCTTGAATTGCGTTGGATTCAGCTGAGGTAAGGGCGCCAGTTTGAACCTGAACCTTATTATTACCAATTTTTTGAACTATAACTTCTGAGACTACGCCAGTAGTTGTGACTGCACTTCGCGCAGCTTCAACAGTTACACCTGATTGTGTAACCATAAAAGACGAGCCGCCTTTAAATTCAATGCCAAGTTTCAACCCTTGCACACTCAGGGCGAAGATCGAAGCGATAATTAGAATTCCAGAAAAGGCATACCACCGGCGTCGCTTCCCTACGAAATCAATGGATTTTTCGCCGCGGTAAAGTCGCCCGCCTATGCCTGCCAATGATGACATAACGATTACTCCCCTACTTTTGCGGTTGAAGTTTTTGGAGCGATACCTAAACTCTTCTGCGAGAATCCACTAATAGCAGAGCCGCTGTTAAAGAATTTTTGAGAAGCCATGATTGTTACCAATGGTTTTGTAAAGAAGAAAACTACGAGTAAATCCACGACCGTAGTCAAGCCAAGTGTGAAAGCAAAACCTCGTACTCCGCCAACTGCAAAGAAATAGAGAAGTACCGCAGCTATTAGTGAAACTAAATCGGCGACAATGATGGTATGTCGAGCCCGGAGCCAACCACTTTCTACCGCTGAGCGAAGTGAACGTCCTTCGCGAACCTCATCTCGCAATCGCTCAAAATAAACAATAAAGGAGTCAGCTGTAATACCGATCGAAACGATTGCTCCAGCGATACCCGCCAACGTCAACGTGAAACCAATCCATTGACCAAGCAGTAAGAAAAGCACATAAACCAGAGCTGATGCGACCGCAAGTGATCCAACTGAAACTATCCCTAATCCACGGTAATAGAGCATCGAATAGAGCACGACTAAAAAGAGTCCTAGATATCCAGCGAGCAAACCAGCGCGTAACTGATCCGCACCCAACGTTGGCGAAACCTGTTGCACTTCACCGCGATCGAAAGCTAATGGCAGCGCACCATATTTAAGGACGTTTGCCAGATCTTGCGCCTCGGCTTGGCTGAAACTTCCAGTAATTTGCGCATTGCCGGAGACGATTGCTTCGTTAATTCGTGGAGCGGAAACTACTAAACCATCGAGAACAATCGCTACTTGATTCTGCGGCGATGGCAGTGAAACTACTCGGGTCGTAATGTCGCCAAACTTTTTAGTTCCATCGTTATTAAATGAGAGCGATACATACCAACCGGCAGCGCCTTGTTGATCGATTGCTGCAGTTGCTTTAGATACATCTCTACCAACTACCTCTGCATTGGATAGCACGAACTTACTTACTCCGGCACGGTCACAAGCAACGATCTGCGCGTTTGCATCATCGCCACCGCCTGCCTGTCGGGAAGTTGCGAGTGAACAATCTAGCCCTGCGAATTTAGCGGCAGACTCGCTAGTCACTCCAGCGGGCAGAGTTGCAGTAGCGGTGTCACCAGTTAATGAGGTTGCGTTAGCTGCCCCTTCGACTAAAACCTGACGAAATCTAAGTTCTGCTGTTTGACCAACTAACTCAACAACCCGGCGACCAGTATCTCCTGGTACTGAAATTACAATCTGTCGATTAACACCACTACCTTGACTAGAAACTTCACTCTCAGCAACTCCGAGGGAGTTAACGCGTTGCCGAATGATTGATACAGCTTGATCAATCGCCTCACTAGTTACTTTTCCACTCTCACCTGCTGCGATCCGCGGTTGCAAGGTAACGCTGGTGCCGCCTCGCAAATCTAAACCAAGCTTTACCGCTGTCGCACCTTGAACAACAGCAATTGCAAAGAGGGCAACGATCGATGCCAGCAAGATGAGAATGGTTCGAGCCGGATGATGGGCGGACTTAGTGGAGGTATTTGATGACATGGGGAGCAAGTCTAGGCATCTTCGACTGGTGTGTCGAAAATGCTCATATTTCCCGATATTAGTGGCGCAACTTTCCCTAAATGTTTCCAGGCGGCGCTAGTTGCAATTCGGCCGCGTGGGGAACGAGCAATAAACCCTGCTCTAACTAAGAATGGTTCCGCAACGCTCTCAATTGTTTCCGTTTCTTCGCCAACTGCCATCGCCAAAGTTGAAAGCCCAACTGGACCACCGTTAAAGCGTTCTATCAACGCAGTCAGGACCGCTTTATCAAGCCGATCCAAACCAATATGGTCCACTTCATACATAGTCAAAGCTGCACTTGTGTCTTCTAGGGTTACCGCCCCATCTCCGTGTACTTGCGAAAAATCTCGCACTCTTCTTAACAGTCTATTTGCAATTCGTGGCGTTCCTCTTGAACGTTTCCCAATCTCTAAAATCGCATTCGGAGAAATCTCCAAAGTTAATAACTCAGCACTTCTTTTAACGATCTTTGTTAAATCTACATCATCATAGAAATCTAAATGGGCGGTAAACCCAAAACGATCGCGTAGCGGCGCAGGTAGTAATCCGGCGCGAGTTGTAGCGCCAACTAATGTGAAATGTGGCAACGTTAACGGGATTGCAGTTGCACCAGGACCTTTACCAACAATTACATCTACCCGGAAATCTTCCATTGCCATGTAGAGCATTTCTTCTGCCGGTCTAGCCATGCGATGAATCTCGTCGAGAAAAAGAATTTCGCCCTCTACCAAAGAAGCAAGAATTGAGGCTAAATCTCCAGCATGCTGAATGGCAGGCCCACTTGTAATTCGGATTGGTGCATTCATCTCGCTTGCCACAATCATTGCTAACGTGGTTTTACCTAAACCTGGTGGACCAGAGAATAAAATATGATCAGCCGGAGCGTTACGTTCGCGAGCGGCGCGCAACAACAGACCAATCTGGTCTTTAACACGTTGTTGTCCTACAAAATCTATCAGCGTGCTAGGTCGTAGTGTTTGTTCTAATGATAAATCTTCACTCTCCGCCGCAGGCTTCATTGAGAATTCGGAATCGGTCATGCAGCTATCGCTTTCCGGATTGAGAAAGGGCTAATTTCAAAAGTTCGCTCAATTCTGCGTTATTCGCGGTTTCGCCTAGTTCGCTCTTAACGCGCTCGATTGCAGAATCAGCTTCCTTGTTGGAATATCCAAGTCCAGTTAGAGCTCCGGTGAGCTGCTCGCTCCAGAGAATGGCTGATTTATCACGGCTTGCTCCCCAATTTTTCTTAACTTTATCTTTTAATTCTAGAACAAGGCGCTCCGCAACCTTTTTTCCGATTCCAGGGATCTTCTCCAACGCGCTGGAATTTCCGGATGCAATTGCGCTTGAAATCTCCAAAGGAGGGAAAGCGGCTAATGCAGCTTGCGCGACCCTTGGGCCAATACCGGTAACCGTTTGTAAGAGATCGAAGAATTCACGATGCGAGGCATCAAGAAAACCATAGAGAGTTAAGGAATCTTCGCGCACTAACAATGATGTAAAAAGGAGTTGGTGGCTACCAACCTCACATTGAGTTGCGACAATGGGAGTGACTTGAACCTGTAATCCAACGCCACCAACTTCGATAATTACATAGTTAAGCGCAACGCTAACTATCTTTCCCGACAACGAAGAGATCATTTACCCTTAACTTTCTTTAGCGCGTTGATCCGTAGCTTCTCTTTTTTCAATGCGGCAGCAACCCGAGAGTTTCCGCTCCCCCGCCAATGATGGCAAATAGCTAGCGCTAACGCATCAGTACTATCTACGGGTTGCGGAATACTTTTCAATTTGAGTAGTTTTTTAACCATTTCAGCCACTTGCTTCTTATCGGCGCGACCAGAACCAGATACTGCAGCTTTAACTTCGCTCGGTGTATGCATCGCAACTGGTATCCCTTTCCTGGCTGCGATTAAAAGCGCCACACCGGCAGCCTGCCCAGTAGCCATCGCAGTTTTAACATTCAACTGAGAAAAAACTCGCTCCACCGCAATCACATCTGGCTTAAATTCCACTATCCATTCAATAAGTTCAGTTTCAAGTTGTAGTAAACGCAGCTCAAGCGGGGCATCAACATTGGTTCGAATTACCCCAACACCGACCATCTGTAAATTTTGATAGTTCTCGCCGTCGACAATTCCAATGCCGCACCTAGTTAGCCCTGGGTCTACGCCTAACACTCGCATGAATTGAGCCTAATGTGCGTTAACGATTGCTCACTCCAGGCTCGCCATTACTTCATCAGATACATCGAAATTCCCATATACATTTTGCACATCATCGAGATCTTCAATCGCCTCTATTAATTCAAAAACTTTCTTAGCTGCCACTGCGTCAAGTGGGATTGAAAGGGTAGGTAAAAAAGATGACTCTGCAGATTCGTACTCAACACCACTATGTTGCAGCGCTGTACGTACTGCCACTAAATCGCTGGGTTCGCAGAGAACTTCAAAAGATTCACCGAGGTCGTTAACCGCTTCTACTCCAGATTCAATAACTATTTCTAGTATGGAATCTTCGGTGAAAATCTTCGTACCTTGAATCTTATTTACAATCACAACACCTTTCCGATTAAACATATAAGAAACCGAACCCGGATCAGCCATATTCCCGCCGTTGCGAGTAACGGCCACCCGTACCTCAGACGCTGCTCGGTTGCGATTATCTGATAAACATTCAATTAATAGCGCAACTCCGTTAGGACCATAACCTTCATACATTATTGTTTCCCAAGTCGCCGCACCAGCTTCTAAACCCGCACCTCGTTTTACTGCACGTTCAATATTGTCAGATGGCATTGAATTCTTCTTAGCTTTTGCAATTGCATCAAACAAAGTTGGGTTACCGGTTACATCAGGTCCCCCGGTACGCGCTGCCACTTCTATCGCTTTAATTAACTTGGCGAAATTTTTGGCGCGTCTAGAATCAATAATTGCTTTTTTATGTTTAGTGGTTGCCCATTTGGAATGACCGGACATATGTTCTCCTATTGCACTTTCGCGCTTTGACAGACGGTATCAACAAAATACTTATGCACCCGATTATCTCCGGTCAATTCTGGATGAAAAGATGTTGCAAAGATCGACCCTTGTGCAACCGCAACTGGGTGCCCTTTCATCTCAGCTAAAACTTGAACACCGATTCCAACTTTCTCAACCCAAGGTGCTCTGATAAAAACCGCTCGAATTGGGGCTTGAGTAGCTCCGATAAAATTCAAATCACTTTCGAAAGAATCAATTTGGCGGCCAAAAGCATTTCGGCGAACTGTTACATCCAGCCCACCAAAAGTTTCTTGTCCCTTAATTGCATCTAATACTTCGTTTGCTAGAAGTATCATTCCGGCACATGAACCATAAGTTGGCATGCCGTTTTTTATCCGAAGCGATATTTCATCAAAAATGCCGAAGGTACGCGCGAGTTTTGCAATTGTGGTCGATTCACCACCAGGTATAACCAGCGCATCAACCCGTTCAAGTTCTGCAGGCCGTCGCACTAGCGTTGCTGAGACGCCACAATCACTTAACGACCGGGCATGTTCTCTAACATCACCTTGGAGTGCAAGAACTCCAATTTTCACTTATTACCAGCCTCGCTCCGCTAATCGATGTGGCACTGGAATATCGGCAACATTTATACCAACCATTGCTTCACCTAAGCCACGTGAAACTTCTGCAATGACTTTTGGATCATCGTAGAAAGTAACGGCCTTAACAATTGCAGATGCGCGTTCTTCCGGATTCCCAGATTTAAAGATTCCAGATCCAACGAATACTCCATCAGCACCTAGTTGCATCATCATTGCTGCATCAGCAGGAGTTGCAATACCACCTGCAGTGAAAAGGACTACCGGTAGTTTTCCGGTTGCTGCAATCTCTTTTACTAATTCGTAAGGCGCTTGCATCTCTTTAGCAGCTACATACAATTCATCCTCACGAAGCGAAGAAAGTCTGCGGATCTCCCCAGAAATTGCCCGCATATGTGTGGTTGCATTCGATACATCACCAGTACCAGCTTCACCTTTTGAGCGGATCATCGCGGCACCTTCATTTATGCGACGAAGTGCTTCGCCTAGATTTGTTGCACCGCAAACAAATGGAACTGTGAAATTCCATTTATCAATATGATTTGTGTAATCAGCTGGTGTCAAAACTTCGGATTCATCAATGTAATCCACACCGATGCTCTGTAAAATTTGCGCTTCCACAAAATGACCAATTCGCGCTTTAGCCATTACTGGAATTGAAACTTTAGCTTGAATTGCATCAATCATGTCCGGATCCGACATCCGAGAAACGCCACCTTGCGCACGAATATCTGCAGGTACTCGCTCGAGCGCCATAACCGCGACAGCTCCGGCATCTTCAGCGATCTTCGCTTGATCAGCGTTTACGACATCCATAATCACGCCGCCCTTTAGCATCTCTGCCATGCCGCGCTTAACTCGCGAGGTACCGGTGATATTTTCAGCCATTTTTCAAGCCTGCCTTCATAGTTAGTTATAGGTGGGTAAGTCTACTTTGTTGCAGCCGGTGACGCACTCGCAGGATTTGGCGTTAAATAGGTGAATACCGGTTCCTGGTCAGTTAACGCGATCCAGATTTGTCCAGCCGCGAATGGCAAGTTTTCGCCATTTACTTGCAACCAGTTCGTCCCGGATTCCAGATCCATCCGATTCCAAGTAGCTTTGAATACTTTCCCGTCTCTCAAAACATATCCGTTGCCCGAGCCTACAGTTTCACTTAATGGAGTTACGCCACCAAACTTGTCACCATAGCTGGACGGGGAAATTTTCACTAATTGAATAACCAAAGTTGGAGGTCCAAGTTGCGCTCCGCTCGCTGCAAAATCTGGCAGATTATTGTGCGATAACAACCAACGAGATTCGCTTTCAGACCAAGTCGCTCCGTAAATTGCATTTGGCCAAGAGATTTTAACCTTTGATATTGCTTCGCCATTTTCTGGTGACTTACCAAATCTCCACCCCATTGACTTAGCTATAACTAAATCCTTTGCTTTTGCCATCAGCGGTGCGGTGTTTAAAATCATATTTGTTGGCGCACTTCGATTTGGATCACGATAGTAAATAGTTGGAGAGTTACGTTCAGCGCCGAGATCTGCGATATTTGCCGCCGCAATTACCGGATGCATTTTAGATTGCGCTCCACTGTAGGCAAGTCCAACCCGACCATACTGAGCTAGTAAATCAATATCACTAATTCGCACCGAACGGATTGGACCAATATCTTTTGGAATTTTCGCAGAAAAGATGGCTAACAATCTGGTTAACCCAGCTTCAACTTGCTCAATGTAAATAACATCGGCAAATTCCAATCCTACTTGCGGGTGAGCCGGATTCGTGTCATCAATTTTTACTGCCAAAACCGGACCATTGATTCCAGGCATGCCAGTAAATAAATTAAGTTGGATTTTTTTCGGTCTAATCTTTGCAACTTGTTCGGATAAAGCGCCACAACTAGAAAGAATTGAAATCAAAACGATGCTTATCGAAATTGCTGAAGATAGCGTTCTAGCCTTTTTCATAACACGTCATCTTCAAATGCAAACCGAATCGGAAGTGGAGCGCTGCCCGCTAATCGAAATACCCGGAAAACTAACTTCTCGCGCAGCGATCTAGTCGCCGCCACTGCTTCCACGTGAATGGCGATAGCTACCCGTACCCGCTCAGTAACATCTGCTAATTTCTCAAAAATCTCTGGGTGCAATTCCGGCAAATCACTTTCGCGTTGTAATAGATGCAAAGTTCCAGATAAACCGCTCTCTTGATCGCTTCGCTCAAAAATTTGCGCCTCTCTAGCCCCATATGCCGCCCCAGTTAAAATCAAATTTGTTGCTGGATCAATCTCCGGCAAATGCGCTATCTCTAAAGCGATTGCAGCACGTCGCTGCAAGGTGGCATCCAGATTTGCCCAAGAGGTTTCAACTCGATGATGTAATCGATCCAGCCGAGTCGCTGAAAACGAGAGATACCAAGCGATTATCAACAGAATTGCTAATAGCGCTAATAAGATTTTCACCGCTATTGCCCACCTTCTCGGGAAAACAATCGATTCCAACTCCGATGTTCAGAGACCAATCCCACTTTGCCACCACCGGTTAACGCCATTGAATAAACATCCATAATCTGTTCTGCCACTTGGTTCCAGTCAAAACGTTCTGCTGATCTTGAACCGATATTCGCAAGATCTTTACGTTTACTCTGATCACGTAACAAATCAATTACAACCTTCGCAAGGTCGGTAGAGCTCTCTGATTCGAAAAGTGCACCAAATTCGCCACCGTTTAATAGATTTCTAAAAGCCGGAATATCGCTAGCAACTATTGCAGTTTGCGCCGCAAGAGCTTCGGTGAGGATTATTCCAAAAGATTCGCCCCCCGTATTTGGAGCCACATAAAGATCTACAGATTTCAATAACTGCGCTTTTTCCGGTTCACTGACCCGTCCCAAGAACGTCAATTTATTTCGAAGTTGTGCATTAACTGTTTTTGTAATTTCCACACTCTCCCCAGGTCCAGCAATTAGTACTTTAACATCTGGAATAAACCGGGAAATAATTGGCAGTGCATCTAATAGAACTTGTAACCCCTTTCGAGGTTCCTCAAACCGACCAATAAATCCGATTGAATTTGGCTGCTGCCACTCGAGTTTGGGGGTTGCGGCGGCAAAAAAATTCACATCAATACCATTCGGTATCACCACCGCATCGGTTTCTAAATGAATCGTTAGGGTTTCGCGCGCAATCTCACTGACGGCGATTCGAGCGCTCAGTTTTTCGATTACTGGTTCTAAGAATGGGCTAATTGCAAAAGCCACCTTCTGTTTTGGTGCTGCCGCATGAAAAGTTCCAACCATTGGACCTTCGCCTAACCAGCAAGCCAAAAGAGATAGTGATGGGATCGCCGGCTCGTGTAGATGTAAAACATCGAAATTGCCTTGCGATATCCACTGCCGAACTCGCGATGCCGCAACTGGACCAAAAAGAACTCTGGCAACCGCTCCGTTATATGGAATAGCTATTGGACGTCCAGCCGGTATCACAAAGTCATCTAGCGATCCATCTTCATGGCTAACTGGCGCTAAAACTGAAACGTAATGTCCTTGTGCAATGTAGTACTTAGCTAAATCCTTGATGTGAGCTTGTACGCCGCCCGGGGTATCCCATCCGTATGGTGAAACCATGCCGATTCTGAGCGCTGAATTTTTTGGGGAGTAAACCATGGCTATGCCCGCTCTACAAAATCTCGGTCAACCCAAATTCGTTGCAACATATGCCAATCCTGCGGGAATTGCGCGATGTTTTTTGCAAACCGATCCGCACAAATCTGGGTCATTTGATTGATTTTAGATTCTTTCGAACCTTCCGATGGAACTGGTATTGGTTCTTGAAATTCAATTCGGATTCCAATCGATGTATAAGAAACAAATGCCGTTATCAACGGTGCGCCAGTTTGAATCGCAAGCGCAGCTGGCCCGCCCGGCATTCTTGCGACCCCATCAAAAAATTTTACGGTAACTCCAGATTTAGAGAGGTCACGATCAGCTACGAGCGCAACTAGTTTTCCGCTCCGCAATCTTTGCGCCAAAGTTGCAGTAACTCGGGAATCCAAATCTAACGCTTCCATACCCATTTTTTCCCGGTGCGCTAAAAACCGATTGAAAAGACGCTCGGGTTTGAGATGTTCTACGACCGTCGTTAATGAAAGCCCTTGAGCGCAGAAATAAGCGCCGGCGTGATCCCAATTACCCGCATGTGGTAGCGAAACTATCAACCCATTACCGAGCGCAAGTGAATCAAAAAAATATTTATCGTTTACAGTTTCCACAGTTTTTAGAATTTGGGCATCGCCCCAATCCGTGAATCTAAAAGTGTCAATCCAGTATCTTAGATACGAACGCATGCTCTGCTTTAACAACAGCGCCATTTCGGTATCGTTGTATTCTGGTTTCACCCGTTGCAAATTTGACCGCAATCTCTTAGCGTTCTTACCGTTTTTCTTCCGCGCTATATCAGCAACGATATTTCCTAAATTATACGCAGCGCTACTTGGTAAAATTCGTAGAACCCGCCAACAAGTTGCGTACATCAAATAATTGAGTTGATCTATCATTGCGCGGCCTTAAAAACAATAACTAGACGTTGTGCGACCGTAATCAAACTAAGAATTGTTAAGATCCAAATACTCGATGCCAGCGCAAATGGGACTCCTAGCCCATGCAATCCAATTCCCAGGAGTGCAATAATCAAACGTTCAGTTCGTTCTGCGATTCCTCCCTCGCATGAAATATCTAGCGATTCAGCTCGAGCTTTTACATATGAAACCAACAGGCCAGAAAGTAGCGCGGCTAGAGTTGGTATAAAAAGTGAGTCTGAATTTCGTTGCAAATAGATTATCAAACCAATCAAAATCGCTGAATCTGCGATTCGGTCACAAGTTGAATCTAGAAGTGAACCCCATTTGCTACCACCAGATTTAGAGAGCCGGGCCATCGTGCCATCAAAAAGATCGCTTAATGAAAATACTGATATTGCAATTGTTCCCCAAAAGAAATGTCCATTTGAGTATGCCAATACTGCAGTTAATGTAACCAAAAACGAACCTGTCGCAGTTACCAAATTTGGAGTTAGCCCAATTTTTAAGGCAAACCGACAGGCAGGGGTAATCAACCTAGTGACTGGCGCCTTAAATGGGATCTGTAACATCGTTCCCATCGTAGGCTGACCCGTATGAGTATCCCAATTAACCCGCATATTTCCGTGGTCACAATCGGAATCTCCAGCGCCATCCCAATAGATTTCTATCGCACCATCCAGGTTGCGGGCACTCAGATATCTACCGAAGCCGAGGTTTCGCACTCAAAAATCTCGGGAGCTTCGCTTGCCATATTCATCATCGATGCCCAGATTGGTATCGATAAGAATTTAGTTGATTACTGGGATGAATGTCGAGCGCGGCAACTTCCACGTTTAATCCTGGTCGCCGGGCTATCGGAAGGTGAGATTGATTTCGATGACATAGTACTAATCGCAAATAGAATTTTAGACCCAGTAGTTACTCCATATTTAGTTTTACATGGCGAAGACGGTAAACCCAATGGCGTGATAAATATCGAAACTTCACAAACCTATGACTATTCGCAAACACCGCCCAAAGTCGAGATGGCTGGTGCGGATTTAAGGAATTTGGTATCGGAATTTGCGGTTGAATATCTAGAACAACTTGAAGAGTTTGGCAGCGCCGGATTTATCGATGGCTTAGTCTTTCCTTGCATTCCATATATTCCAGCTTTGGGTATTGGATTAAACGAAGCGCGTAGTTACATCGATCTCATTCCCAAGCTTTAGCTAACTCATCTCTGGTTGTAGAAAGTAATTGCGGTAGCACTTTAGTCTGGCTAATAATTGGCATAAAATTAGCATCGCCGGCCCAACGTGGCACCACATGCTGATGTAAATGTTCGGCGACACCCGCACCAGATATTGCACCTTGGTTCATCCCTAAATTAAAACCTGGGCAATTAGAAACTTTTCGTAACACCGCCATTGCCTTCGCCGTAAATTCGCTAATCTCGTTACGTTCTGTGACCGTTAAATCAGTTAAATCCGCAACATGGCGGTTCGCACAGATCAACAAATGACCGGCGTTATATGGATATAGATTCATAACCGCATAAACCTCGTGACCTCGCGCAACTATTAACGCATCGGCATCATCCATCTTTGGAATTTCACAGAACGGGCATTTAACGCCATTCCCATCTAGGGGGCGATTCTCACCAGTTAGATATGCCATCCGGTGTGGCGCCCAGATCCGCTGCCAACGATCTGGCATTCCGGCCCCACCTGTTAATTGGTTATTGACCATAAATGGCAATCAAACTTGAGCACGTTCAGTTACAGTTTTAATAATTTCAGCAATTGCATCGGCGATCGCAATTCCATTCTTCTGTTCACCATTTCGATACCTAAATGAAACTGCGTTAGCAGCCAGATCCTCCTCGCCAGCGATAATCATGAATGGAATCTTTTCAGTCTGCGCATTTCTAATCTTCTTCTGCATCCGATCATCAGATGCATCAATTTCAGCCCGAATACCTGATTTACGCATCTGGTTTACAACTTTATCTAAATAAGGAATATAAATATCAGCTACTGGAATAGCTCGAACTTGGACCGGAGCTAACCACGGTGGGAAAGCGCCCGCGTAATGTTCGGTCAAGACACCAAAAAATCTTTCAATCGATCCAAAGAGCGCACGATGGATCATCACTGGACGCTTTTTGCTGCCATCTGCAGCGGTGTATTCGAGCTCAAATCTTTGCGGTAATTGGAAATCCACCTGGATCGTCGACATCTGCCAAGTCCGGCCGATCGCATCCTTTGCTTGTACCGATATTTTTGGACCATAAAAAGCAGCTCCACCTTTATCTAAAACCAATTCTAGATTTTGCTTTTCAGCAGCCTGTCGCAAAGATTCGGTTGCTTCATCCCAATCCTTATCTTCACCGACAAATTTAGTTTCATTCTTGGTGGAAAGTTCTAAGTAGAAGTCATTAAGACCATAATCGCGCAAAAGATTTAGTACGAAAGTTAATAAACTATCTAACTCGCCAGCCATTTGATCCGAAGTACAGTAAATGTGCGCATCATCTTGGGTGAAACCACGTGCTCTCGTAATCCCATGAATTACTCCAGATTTTTCATACCTATATACGGTCCCAAATTCAAAGAGCCGCAATGGTAATTCTCGATACGAACGGCCGCGGGATGCATAAATCAAGTTATGGAACGGACAATTCATGGGCTTCATGTAGTACTGCTGTCCTTGTTTTTTAATGGTGCCATCCGCGTGGAACTCTTCATCCATAATCATGGGCGGGTACATACCATCGGCGTACCACTGCAAATGACCGGATTTTTCAAATAGCGCTGCTTTAGTTAAATGTGGTGAATATACAAACTCGTAACCTTCAACTTCATGACGGTGTCGCGAATAATCCTCCATCGCTCTTCGTACAATGCCACCTTTGGGATGAAAAACTGCCAGCCCAGATCCGATTTCTTCCGGAAATGAAAATAGATCAAGTTCTGCGCCTAGCTTTCGATGATCGCGCTTTTCCGCCTCTGCCAACATTAGTAGATAAGCATCCAGTGCTTGCTGCGATGGCCAAGCCGTTCCGTAAATTCTTTGTAGCATTGGATTTTTCTCAGAGCCACGCCAATAAGCGCCGGCGCTGCGCATTAATTTAAATGCTGGGATAAATTTTGTTGATGGCAGATGTGGGCCTCGGCATAAATCGCTCCACACTGGTTGACCATCTCGACCTAAATTGTCGTAAATAGTCAACTCCCCTGCACCCACTTCAACATCTGCGCCATCATCAGTAGCGCTAGATTTCAATTTAATTAATTCGCATTTATAAGGCTCACTACTTAATTCCAAAAGTGCATCAGCATCTGTAGTTACGCGACGCCGAAAACGTTGACCATCCTTTACGATTTTCTTCATCGCTTTTTCCAGCAGCTCTAAATCGGTTGGTGTAAAAGGGCGTTCAGGGTCGAAGTCATAGTAGAAACCATCGGTAATTGGTGGACCAATTCCTAATCTGGTCTGCGCAAATGTATTTTGAACTGCTTGAGCTAAAACATGTGCCGTTGAGTGTCTTAAAACCATTAAACCCTCTGGAGAATTTATGGAAATTCCCTCAACGATATCGCCAGCTTTCACATCACTCCATAAATCCTTTAATTGCCCATTAACCTTGCAGACTACAACCGCTTCTGGGCCAATCGCGGTTCTATCGCCTTTTTGGTCGGCGAAAATCTGGGTGACTTTTTGATCAGATGCGACCCTTAATAGCGCGCCATCAACAGTAATCTCAATAATCTCGGCGCTTGGCATGGAGCGAGGTTACCAAAGTTATTTGGAAAGACGTCGGAATGAATTATTTACTGTAAAAAATCAAAATTGCGATGATTGAAACCAAGAGCCCGCCCGCAATAAGTAGGTATTTAGCCCAAAGCGGCAATCCAGTTTTATCAGCAGCCGTTATCGCTATTTTTTTAGTTTTCAAAAGCGCCTGCCCGGCCCAAGCAAATT
Source organism: uncultured Bifidobacterium sp. (assembly GCA_964567545.1). Classification (GTDB taxonomy): domain Bacteria; phylum Actinomycetota; class Actinomycetes; order Nanopelagicales; family Nanopelagicaceae; genus UBA7398. The sequence continues at coordinate 106,144 of CAZMNB010000001.1, forward strand.
CGGTTGCCAGGATTCCTAAACCAGCTAACAGAATCAAAACTCCCGGTCCTGGACCGATCAGAGCTAGTGCACCCAAAATTGTTACAGCGCCACCGATTAAACCAATCGCAGTCCGCCATAGTAGGTGACCTGCCTTGGTTCTTTTGATCCATTGCCGAAAGTTCATTGCGCTAGGTTACCTCTAGTCCAATTGCTAAATTCCGAAATGAACTTCTCACCTTTCTTGCTCACTCCAAAATTGGAGCTGCCGTATCTATTAATCTGTTGGATTTCTCTAATACTTGAAGTTAGATAGATCGCATCCACCTCTTTTAGCTGGATTGGCGAGATATCAATTTCTTTCACACCGAATTTTTCAATTAATAACTCCCGCGTAACGCCAGGTAAACACCCCGACGATAGTGGTGTTGTGAAGAACTTCGCTTCATCTTCCCAAACGACATTAGCGAGAGCTGATTCGGCAACATTTCCAGCGAGATTGGTAAAAATTGCATCATCAGAACCGGCTAGTTGTGCCATTCGAATTGCATGAGCGCTCTCTCCATATGAAATCGTCTTTATCCCAGCTAGCACTGATTTTTCATTTTTTGGATAGGGGTAATCTATAACCGAAATTCTTTCCGGTTTTGCCCCAAGCGCCTTATGAGTAATCACCCAATCACCACTGCTTAGGAAGGTGGCTCGAAGCCGTCCCTTTTTGATCTCTTTTGATTGAGATAATAATTTAACAACGCAAGTTTCAACATCCAACCGGTTAGGTAGCGACATCTTCAATACTTCGCCACTACGGTAAGCCCGATCTAAATGGCGAGTCAACGCCAAGATTTTGCCATCGATACTAAGTAAAGTCTCAAAAATGCCATCGCCTAGCATCCAACCGCTGCTACTAAGTTCACTAAAAGCGGGCAAAACCAATTCCGATACCAATTCACCATTTAATATTATTTTCACGGCAACACCTTAGATCCAGTAAATTTTCCGGACGCGATCGATATTAAACGACTTGCTTTCAATTCGGTCTCTTCCCATTCCGAAGCTGCGTTGCTCCCCCAAGTAATGCCAGCGCCGGTACCAAAACGAAGTAATCCATCACGGTTATTCCAAAAAGTACGAATCCCCACCGAAAGGTTCGCTTCCCCGTTAGAAACCCATCCAATTGCACCGCAATACGGACCACGACTAATTGGTTCTAAGCTTGCGATCATTTCCAACGCGGAACTTTTTGGCGCACCACTAACTGAACCAGGCGCCATCATGGTTTCAAATATCTCTCCCCAATTAACGCTACCGCGCAGAGTGCCAGTTACATCAGAAACCAAATGATAAAGACCTGGGTGTTTCTCAATCCCAAGAAGTCTGGGGACATCGACGCTACCGGCTTCGCAGATTGCGCTGAGATCGTTACGGATTAGATCTACGATCATGACATTCTCAGCTAGATCTTTTTCCATGAATTCACTTGTCGCTGAGGTTCCTTTTATGGGACTTGAAAGAATTTTGCGTTTGCCATCACTTATTTTTGTAACCTTAAAAAATAACTCTGGCGATGCTGAAGCGATTTCGATCTCTGGCAAATTGATATAAACGCTCTGTGGCGCTGGATTTTGAGCTAAGAGGTTTGCAAATAACGGTCGCAGCGATTGCTCACTAGAAAACTGCGCGGAAAGTACTCGGCAAGCATTAACTTGATAAACCCAACCGTCCGCTATCTTTTCTCGAATCGTCGCTACGTAATTCAAATACTCGTCTCGGGAGAACGAACTACTCCAACTTGAAGCTACTCCGCACCACTCTCCTTGATTAACAAAATCCCCTTCACCAACTTCGGCAAACCTTGCAAAGGTAGGCTTGCCAACAAATGGGGCGATCACAACCCAAAACCCCGGTTCTTCTAATACTGAAACATCGTGTGAGATTTCTACACAATTGCGCGCGCGCTTGCCATTCATCCAGAAATATGGCTCGCTCGGAACGGCTTCAAAATCCAACATAACGCGAACGTACTCTATGTCGCATTCTCTCGACTTGGGAGATGCGCCTTACCTACGATAGATTTCCCCCTGCTCTTTCTCTTCGAATTTTTCGGGTGGCTAGAGTTTTGCGGACGTAGCGCAGTTGGTAGCGCGGAACCTTGCCAAGGTTCAGGTCGCCG
>CAZMNB010000002.1:0-67681 GCA_964567545.1 uncultured Bifidobacterium sp.
TATTGTTTGGAATGCTACTCAAGGTGGCCCAGGAAATTCTACCAATGTTCCCAGTTTATTTATTTATAAATCTGCGTTTGTCAATCGATATGTAGGCGAAGCTGCGACTACCTCATTTCTGTTAGCAATAGTGATTCTTGCGGTAACTGGATTATTGTTACTAGCGCGAAAAGAATCTAATGATTAATATCAAAGAAAAAACTAGTGCGTACTTTGTTTTAACCCTAGGCGCTGTAATCGCTATTTATCCACTCTTTTCAATTGTAAATCTTTCACTAACTAGTAAAAGCAACAATTCTAAAGTTGAAAATGAATTTCTTGGATTCTACCTAGGAAATTATGTTGAAGCTTGGCAACGTGGTGCTTTTAATCATGCAATGCTATCAAGTCTTCTCGTATCAAGTTGCGTTGTTGCACTTACCTTGCTCTGTGCTATTTTGGCAGGTTACGCTTTTGCGTTGATGCAAGTTCCATTTGCAAAAACTATTCTGGTTTTATTGCTTTTCGGCTTGGTGATGCCGTATGAAGGTGTAGTGATTTCGCTTTATGAAATGATGCGTTCATTACATTTATTAAATACCTACTGGGCTTTAATCCTGCCACAGGTTGCTTTGTCTATGCCATTTGCTGTTCTTTGGTTACGTACATTTTTTAGTACGGTACCGAAATCAATTATAGAGTCGGCGAGTTTAGATGGGGCTAGCCGAATTCAAAGTTTAAGATTCATCTTAATTCCACTTGCTAAATCGGCTATTGGCACGCTTGCAACCCTGCTTTTTCTATTCACATGGAACGAGTTCCTTCTAGCTTTAGTTTTGATCCCAAGTAATACATCAATTCAAACTGTTCCGCTTTCACTCTCCTTTTTCGCTGGTAATCGCAGAAATAGCGAACCGCCCGTAACCGCTGCGGCCGCGGTATTGGTAGCTTTGCCGGTACTTTTTGCTTACTTATTCTTGCAAAAAAGATTAATTAGGGGAATTATTTCGGGAGCCGTGAAAGAGTGAAATGAAATCTAAAAAACCAGAATCTATAATTGCATCAGATGAAATTGCGCTCGGTAAAATTGCTGCAGAATTAGTTTTTGCAGAGCTCAAGAAATGTTATGACATTGGAAATCTTTTCGTACTGGGCTGCCCCGGTGGCCGCACTCCCCGATCAACTTATAGCGCGTTGGCGAATTTGATAAAGAAAAATAATCAGTCTTTAAGCCATGTGGTGATTGCCATGATGGATGACTATGCCGTTCAAGGTAAAGACGCATCATTTAAAAATGTCGATATCGAATCTCATTTCAGTTGCAAGAAATTTGCTTACGATGAAATTAGAGATGTATTGAATGGGGATTTACCTAACAAAGATCAGATTCTCATGGCAAATGTTCTTATTCCAGATGCTAGAGACCCCAAGACCTTTGAAGATACCCTAATGAAATTGGGTGTTGATATATTTTTGCTAGCTTCAGGAGCAAGTGATGGTCACGTTGCTTTTAATGGATTTGGAAGCGGCAGAAATGACAGAACTCGCATAACACCATTGTCAGTGGAGACACGCAAGGACAATTTAAAGACTTTCCCGGATTTTGCATCACTTGATGAAGTGCCAAATTATGGGGTTACAGTTGGTCCGGCAACCATAGTAGATGTTTCAAAGCAAGCGATTATGTTGTTGACCGGGCCTGAAAAAAAACGGGCTTATAAAAGAATTTCTATGGCAACTAAATATGAATCCGATTGGCCGGCCACAATTATCGCTGAATGCAGCAACGCGCTAATTATTGCTGATAAATTCGCCGCAACGTCTAATTAGTAACGCTATCTAAGGCATAAATGGCAGTACCTATTACTCCTGCATCTGAAACTGAGGCCCTTAAAATTTTTCCGTTGTAATTCAATTCTTTAGATATTTTTTGAAAAGAGGTGAGTACTAAATCACGATAAATTGCGCTACCCATCCAAAGTCCACCACCAATTACGATTACCTTAGTTGGCAATGAATTCGCAAAAATGGCAATTTCCCTTCCTAAAATTGCAGCTGCAGATTCAATAATTTCGGTAGCCAAACTATTACCTTTATAATCATCAAATAGCGACTTCGCATTAATAGTCGTATCGCCAGTAATTGCGCTATATCGACGAGCGATTCCTAGACCAGAAGAAAAATTCTCTAGCGGCATAATTTCACTACCAGTATCTATTTCAATTACGCCGAACCCGATGGCGCGTCCGTCAAAACCCGAAATAGGTTTTCCGTCAATGAAATGTGTGTGCGAGATGCCGGTACTAATAGTTATATAGACGAAATCAGGTTCATTCTTACCACTACCCAATCGAGCCTCTGCGATTCCAGCACATCTAACATCAGATTGGATGGTCCAGGGGACTCTTAAGATTTGCGAAAAATCCAAACTCGGTTGTATTTTCCAATCAATTTGATCTCGGCTAGTTAAATTTCCTTCCAAATCAATGTACTCGGGAAAGCCGACTGCAGCACTAATAACAGAGATTCCCTCTTCATCTGCAATTTTTTTCAAAGAATTTATCATTGTCTTAGTCCGTTCTAGATTTTGATCAGCCAATCCTGTGACGCTATCTCTGCTTGCAATCAACTCTTTATGTAAAATTTTTAGATCTTTATCAACAATTGCCCCAGATATTTTAGAAGACCCTACATCTATAGCTAAAACCGCTTGAGTATTTCTTATCATTAGCAAAACACTTTTAAGAAATAACTTTCTGCCAGATTTTATAAAGCGCATCCGCAGCTGCTGGAGTTGCGGTCATAATGCCGCCAGATTCTGGAAATAAATTTACTTTCCCGGTTTCGTCATAAACCACTCCGCCTGCTTCGTGCACAATAATCACCGCTGCTAAATGATCAATCGGACTGAAATGACCTATCACCGCGCCAACTCCGCGATTGGCCGCTACCCCATTTAAAGTTAAGGTTCCTGAACCCATAATTCGCATCGTGCAATAGTTTTTCGCTAGCTCATCTAATAACCCAAGCATTCCTGGCCAAGGTTGATAAGCCGCTAATTCGGTAGAAACAATTCGACTACTCAGTGGATTTTCCACTCCAACTAAATTTTCAACTTTCAGAGACTTTCCATTTAATTTCGCACCTTTATCTTTTGCAGCTTCATACAATTCACCACGCCATGGATCGATCACTATGCCGAGCAATGGTGTGCGATTAAAGGCTAAAGCTAATGAAAATGAACTCCATGGCATTCGGTTTGCAAAGTTCGTGGTGCCATCGATTGGATCCAAATACCAAGCAGGAGTGTCAGCAAGATAAGATCCACCCATCTCTTCTCCAACGAAGTTATGACCAGGAAAATTAGCAGAGATTACTTCTCGAACATGCGCTTCAATCATCACATCAATCTCAGTAACAATATCTGCTGGATTTTGTTTTAATTCAATTCTTCCTGGATCCATTGATTTCGCTACCAAAATTGCCCAGCTTCCAAGATCTCGCGCAACTATTAAAGCGCGATCTAGGTCGATATCTGCAGCGTTTTTCTCATTCTTCGATACTAATTCAGGCTCTTGCAGTACTCGTTTGAGTAAGGCTAATTCGTTGGTAGTAACTGAATCAATTCCGATTGTTTTTGCCCATCGCATCGTCGCTTCGTCATCTACAGTCCATATTGAAACCTTGCAACCTAGCGCGTGAATAGCTTCAACTTTGCTTTTTGTTAAGAATGAATAATGGGAATTGATAAAAGTTGGTTTCAATTCTGCGATATCGGAAGCGGTTACTGTCGCATTAACATTCCAGGGCATCCAGATATTTGCGCTCTCCGAAAGAGATCGAATTATTCGCATTCCTTCTAAATCGCCACACCAATAAATCGTTGCGCTGCTTTTTACGGAAACTTCAAAAGCTAATTTGGCAGGATCGCTCTCCTCCATATCTATCATTAAAATCGAATTTGAATTTTCAAAAAGTGGTAGAACTTCCTCAAGTAATGGAATTTTAAAATTTCCGCTACCTAGAGCTGAAATTTCTTGCCAGGTAACATCCGAAACATATCTATCCAATCCCCAGAGTCGTTCAAGCGTTGGGTCGTGGATTACAACTACTTTGCCATCTTTAGAAATTCGCACATCGATTTCAATAACTTCGGCGCCGGCATCAATCGCGGATTGAATCGCGACCAGCGTATTTTCGCGGAAGCGACTGGAGTCGCCACGATGCGCACAAATATTAGTTGGGTTTCTTGGCATACTAATTAAGCAATTCTTGCTAGCTTGCCGTCCCGATAAATCAACGCTTTTGTAATATTAGCAAATCCAATATCACCAGCTTTAGGAACTTCGCTAGAAATAAAGGCGCGTAATTCACAGTCATTGCGTTTTAAGTAAACTTCATAGAAATGTCCGCGTGGCACAACCAAAGTTACCGTTGCCGAAACGCTACCTGGAACTTGAGTTTTGCTAAAGAAAACATCTTCGGGTCGAATTCCAATGACATCACTTCCGGCAGAAATAGTTCCGTTTTCAAAACTTCCAGTAACGCGATTTAGTGAACCAATGAAATTAGCTACATATTCAGTTTCTGGAGAATCATAAAGTTCTTGAGGTGTACTGAACTGTTCAATCCGGCCGTTGTTCATCACGGCAATTCGATCTGAGATTGAAAGCGCTTCGTCTTGATCGTGCGTAACAATTACTGTTGTAATGCCGAGGCGACGTTGCAGCTCGCGAATATCTTCGCGAACTTTAACGCGAAGCTTTGCATCAAGATTGGAAAGTGGTTCATCAAGCAAGAGAATGTCAGGTTCTTGAACTAAAGCTCTTGCGAGCGCAACTCGTTGTTGTTCGCCGCCCGAGATTTGAGCAGGTCGGGAATCCTTGTGGTGCATTAAATTAACTACTTCAAGTACATCGTGAACTCGTTTTTCAATCTCTGTTTTAGACATTTTTCTAACTTTTAACGGATATGCCACATTTTTGAAAACGGTCATGTGCGGCCAAAGCGCATAATTTTGGAAGACCATTGCACTCGGGCGTTTCTCTGGTCCAATTTCAGTGACATCTTTTCCAGCCAAAAAAACTTTTCCAGATTCCGGAATTAAAAAACCTGCGATCATGCGAAGTGTTGTGGTTTTCCCGCAACCAGAAGGACCAAGAAGTGAGACCATCTCACCCTTGTTCACAACAAGGTTTAAGTCATCAATGATTACTCGTCCACCTAATATTTTACGGAGGCCGACAAGTTCTAGACCTTGCCCTGTTTGATTAACCATTGCTATCTACTCGCTTTCATCATTTTATTTGGAATCCTTCAGCCAATTGGCCGCCAATAATGTGTTTTCTCGCTAAACTAATTAAAAATACCGATGGTATTGTCAACAATATTGAAAATACTGCAGTAACTTGAACTGGATAGGTTTCTACGATGGCATACATTGAAGTGGGCATCGTATAAATCGATGGTGCCCCGACTAGAAAAGTGCCTTGAGCCTCATCAAATGAATAAATAAAAGACATCACCATTGCAACCAAAATACCTGGCATTGCCATTCTTAAAGTGATGGTGCGGAAAACCCGAAATTTACTGGCGCCAGCATCGCGAGCTGCATCTTCAAGGGATTTTGGGACGGCAGCAAATGCAGCAGCGGGAATCCATGTCATGAAAATAATAGTGCCCAAGACTTGAACAATAATTACGCCAACAACGGTACCCATTAAATTTAGGAAATAATAAAGCGTTGCGATGGTCGCAAAAAGGCCGATTTTAGGAAATGCATTTGAAGCAAACATTGCAATTAAAAATGTTCTCCGACCCCAATAGTTATATCGCGCTGAGGCATACGCTGCTGGCAGACAGATAACTGCCGATACCATAACAACTATTGGAGAGATTATTAGCGAAGTCTTCATTGCCGAAACTAGTGCTTCAACTTCAAAAACTTTACGGAACCAATCCAAAGTCCAACCCGTTGGCTTGTAGCTCGGGAAGAGCCACTCAACGGCAAATGCGTGAATTGCCAACCAAATTAGGGGCCCAACAATCAAGAGCAACATAAATATTGAAAAAACTAAAAGTATGGCTTTAACACCAATCGATTTAGTGTGGAGATTTAACGGCTGAACATCATTAGCCATCAGACTCTCCCGCTCTCTTTAGCGCTTCGGAAATTAGCCCAGATGTAGAAAACTGCAATTCCAGATGCGGCAGCAAAAACAATAAATGCCATGACGATCGATTGTTGCGGGCGATTATATGCAGTGAAGAAGTTGGTAATTTCAACGCCGAACATAGTTGGCTGATTTGGTCCTAAGAAAAATGGGATTGTGAAGGATCCCAGAACTCCAATAGAAGTAAATGTTGCAACAATTATTATTGGGATTAAAGCTAGTGGCAGCATCACGGTTCGAATTATTGTGAAAAGTCCAGCTCCGGCATCTTGGGCAGCCTCAATGAGTGCATTTGGTATTGATTGAAATCCAGAGGTTATTAAAAGAATTGCAAAAGGTAGTGAGGTCCAAATTGAGCCGATTATTACTGCAAGCATGGTTGAAGTTATCTGTGGAACATTCACACCAACGGAATGGAAAATGGTTCGATAAAGTCCAGCACTTCCGTAAAAGGTATAGAGCGCCCATGAAGAAATAACGACTGGGATAAATAGTGGAGTAAGCGAGAGTCCCGTTAATACAGATGAAAGTTTTCCGCCGCGTAATCTTTGAAGTAAACCAATTCCGATTGCAAATAACAAGACAAATACGGTTGCAACAAATGCCACAATTAGCGTAGTTTTTAGATCTCCAGCAAAACGAGGGTCGGCAATTACATCTTTATATGCCTGCAGAGTAAAGAGTTTGCCGTCTCGGCCGCGAATATCTTGGCCGATAATTGAAATTACCTCGTTAAGGCCACCGGTGTAACCAATTGAAAGAAAAAAAGCTAAACCAATTGGGAAACCAATAAATGTGCCAAGCACCAAAATTGGTGGCAAAGCCATGAAGAAACCAAGTACAGAGAGCTTTGAATCTTTCGATCCAAAGCTCTCTGAAGCGACTTGGTTTGTAGCCGCAGTGCTCAACTTATTTACTTGCCAGGAACTTCAAGCGCCCATTGATTTTTGAAGTCAGTTGCGTTGCTAGATAAGTATCCAGGTCGGAGTGTTGAGATATCTGTACCTGCAGCGAATTTGCCTTGGTTAGCCTCGCTTAACAAAGTTACTGGAATTACCGGATATCCGTTAAGCGAGCCACCAACGATTATGTTCTGCGCGGCTGGTGAAAGTACCCAGTTAACAAAACGCTGTGCAGCAACTCCGTTACGGGAGGTCTTTGGGATACCAAAGAATGCTGGCCCGCCGGTAAGAGCAGGCTCGCTGATTTGAGCAACTTTCCAATAACTAGGAATGGTTCCAGCTTTTAGGCCGCTTAGGAACTGATCTGACCATACGGTTCCCATATCGATTGATCCGTTTGCGATCAGTGAAAGAGTTGCAGCATTGTTAGATGGGTAAGTTCCATTCTTGCCATATGTGTATGGGTTAAGTGACTTTAGAAGGTCAAAACCTTGCTTCCATTTAGCTTGAAGTGGCTTATTAATTTCTGTAACTAATGTTTTACGTTCTGCATCTGTCAAATATTTATCTACAACGGTTTGTGCGAATGCATATCCGCTACCGCCGCCGGATGGCACGTTATATGTGAAACGCCCTGGGTTAGCCTTGATCCAAGTAATTAAAGCATCAAGAGTCTTTGGTGGTGTTTCAACTACTTTGGAGTTATAAGCCAAAAGTACGGTTGAGGCTCGATATGGGACGCCACCTTTACTTAATGCGATTAATGAAGCAGGTACATTTGAAAGGTTAGGAATACGAGTTGTTGATGGAATTGTTAAGTATCCAGAGAGTCCAAGTTGTGGCACAAAACCGGCATCTATAACGTCAAAGCCAGCATCTTGCTTAGTTTTTGATGCTGCAATGATTTTGGCGAGCGTTAGCGCGTCATTCTTGCCGTGTAAATCAAATGAAGAAAGGTCTACGTTGTAATTTGGGTTTGCTTTTTCAAAAGCAGGTATTAATTCCTTTAAGTACAAGTTTTCAACGTTTGTATCAGCAGATACATATAGTCGAACTTGAAATACTGCTGCATGGCTGGTTGAAGCAGTGAATCCAAGTGTGGCTACTGCTAATCCAGCTGCTGCAAGTACTGAAATGAGTTTCTTCTTGCGCACTAAAGTGCCTCCTCCAAGTGATTAGGAATAGACCGGATGTCAATTTCCTTCAGACAGGTATCCGTTAAACTACGCACCCTTAGGCATTAGGTCAAGACGAAAGGCTTAAGGTCTGCTTATATTGGGTGAATTGTCCGTTAACAATGAATATAAGAAATCAATACTTTCTCGCACAGCCGAAATTGGCCCTACCCCAACAGATGGTGATGTTTCAAGCATCACATCTTGCTCAAGTACCAATTTGCCTTGGAAATCTATGCCATCTAGAAACGAAATAACTTGAGAAATTTGAGCATCACCTTTGCCTAGTGGTTTATACATGCCATTTTTTACTTCAGTTGAATAGTTTGATGTTTTATTTTGAATCCGTGCCGCAGCGGATGCATCGCAATCTTTTAGATGAACATGCTTGATTCGTGTGCCGGCGCGATTTGCAATATCCAAAGGTTTTCCGCCGCCAACGACGATGTGGCCGGTATCAAGACATAAGTTGATCTCGGTTTCATTTAGTAAAAAATCTAAATCGCTTGGCGTTTCAAACATAGTTCCAGCATGTGGGTGCAAAACCATTTGTAATCCAAATTCTTTTGCAATTTCGGTAATCATCGGCAACGATTCCGAAAAAACTGCTTTAGCTTCCGCATCCATTGGATCTCTCGAGTCATAATTTCCATCTTCAGCAGGTGTAGCTAATACAAAATTCCCAGCGTTGAGCTCGGCTAAGACTGCAGCTTGGCGGCGCGCTCTTTCATATGATGCTTTCAACCGATCTTTTTTATGTAGAACTATTGGAACAAAAGCGCCACATAGATCTAAACCATGTCCGTTTAACACCATCGCTAATTCTTTTGGGTCCTGCGGTAGATATCCGTCTGGACCTAATTCAGTAGCAGTTAGGCCGCATTCACGCATTTCACTTAATACACGATTTACTTCAAGTTGATAACCCCAACCATTAGCTTCACAAACACCCCAAGAGATTGGTGCGCCGGCTAATTGCTTCTTTAAATCCAATTAAATTTGCTCCAACGACCAGGCCTTAACGCCACCTAAAATTCCTGCAGTATTTGAAACGATCACTACATCATCTCCCAAAACTTGTAGTACTTCCGTGCGAATTCTGCGGGAATTACCACCGCCTATATAAAGGCGATCCCAATGAAAAACTTTACGCAAGTCTTCAACCATAATTCTAATTCTGCGGGACCAGAATAAATCTCCTAGTCGGCGAAGTTCGGTCTCACCAATCCATGTGTCATATGTAGTGTTTCTGCGCACTGGAGCCATAGACATTTCAAAATGTGGCGCTAATTTTCCACCATCAAACATAGAAAAACCTAGTCCGGTTCCAAGGGTAATTACAACTTCCAAACCTGATCCATTAATAACTCCAGCGCCATGTACTTCGGCATCATTTAAAACAATTGCTGGTCTCTTAAAGTGCTCGACAAAAGCTCGTTGGATATCAAAACCTTTCCATTGTTTTTCAAGCTCCGGTTCAATTCGAGTACGTGGTCCTTTTGCATTTATATAGTGAGGTGTATGTACAACAACACCATGTCGCAACATCCCTGGCATTCCAACCGTTAGTCGATCGAATTTTGGTAATCCTTTTGAAATATCATCAATAGTTTGAATCAAGTGTGTAGGAGAAAGCGGATACGGAGTTGGAACCGCAACTGGTTGCGCATGCAACGTACCAGCACTATCTAGAACCGAGCCCTTAATAAACAATCCACCGCAATCTATGGCGAGAGTCATTGCGCTGGTTGATTGCATCTCCATTAACCTAGTCAAGCAAAATCTGGTTCAGAAAGATAATCGGAGCACTCGGGATATCTTTGCTAAGCACAAATCGGTAGAATCCACCCATGTTAGACCTCCTAACCATTGGCCGAATTAGCGTTGATTTATATGGCCAAGAGGAAGGCCATGGTTTATCTGATCCACAAACATTTCAAAAATCAGTCGGTGGTAGCCCAACAAATGTTGCAATTGGCACGGCTCGTTATGGTCATAAAACAGCGGTAATTACTGGAGTTGCAAGCGATGCACTTGGCGAATTTGCGATTGGTGAATTGAAGAAATTTAACGTTTCAACAGAATTTGTGATTAAAACTCCTAATGGCAAAACTCCAATTGTAGTTGCCGGTATCAAAGATCCCGATAATCCAGAATTTATCTTTTATCGGGATGCAAACGCACCAGATACTAAAATTGAAAACTCGGATTCATTAACTAAAGCTGTTAACTCCACGAAGTATTTTTGGTTTACTGGATCTACTCTTTCACAAGCGCCACTCTCAAATACCGTACTAGAGCTACTTAAATCCAGAAATGGTGAAGTTATATTTGACCTTGATTATCGACCTTCGTTTTGGAGTTCTGCTGAGGCAGCACATAAAGAAATTTCGGCTGCCGTTAGGTACGCAACAATCGCGATTGGCAACTTAGAAGAATGCGCGGTGGCAACTGGTTTGCCAAAAACATCTAGCGCTGCCCAGTTTGCTGCTTCGTTGCTTTCAATGGGACCAAAGTTAGCAATTGTAAAAGGTGGTTCAACTGGGGTTTTGGTGGCTCATGGAAATAGCGCAACCGCAATTCCAGGGCTGCGCATAAAAACTAAATGTGGCCTAGGAGCTGGTGATGCATTTGGTGCTGGCGTGATTCATGGGCTCTTATCTGGTTGGAGCCCGGAAGATTCAGTTTCTTTTGCAAATGGCGCCGGCGCATATGTTGCTTCACAATTGATGTGCAGTGATGCCATGCCCACTGAAATTCAAGTTCGAAAATTAATGGAAAATTCAAAGTGAGCCAACGTTTCTTTCCCGCTAGCGCCGGCAGAAAATCAATTACTCCAATGGTAGCAGGATGGCGATATTCCGGGTTACAAGTAATAAGTATTCCAGCTGGAAAAACCGATTTATCGCAATACTTTTTAGGAGATATTGAGGCTGCCTTGATCCCGCTTAACCTAAAAAATTTTAAAGTTACCGTTTCTGGAACTGAATATTCAATAATCGGTAGGTCTGGAGTTTTCATTGGCGCAAGTGATTGGGTTTATATAGCCGCAAATGAATCCGTTGAAATAGTTACCGGAATTGCGGGAGAAGTAGCAATCGCTACTGCAACCGTTAAATCTAACTTTCCGAGTTGCTATGTAGAAAAAATAAGCAAAGTAGAAATACGCGGGGCTGGAATGGCCACTCGTGAGGTTCGCCCATTTATGCATCCAGATATATTTCCAAATGCTGAAAAGCTAATGGCGGTCGAAGTAATTACACCAGATGGAAATGTATCTAGCTTTCCGCCGCATCGCCACGACGGCATAACTGGTTGTGAGGTGGAAAATGAAGAAATTTATTATTTTAGAATTGGAAAAATTGCCAGCGCTCATGGCGATAGCGAAGGTTTTGGACTTCACCGAACTTACTCTGCGCCAGAAGATCCAAATTTCTTTGATGACACCGTCACGATTCATGATGGGGATATTTACTTAGTACCGCGCGGTTACCACGGCCCATGTGCTGCGATGCCGGGTTATCCGATGTACTACTTAAATGTGCTGGCCGGACCAAGCCAGAAACGCACTATGGATTTTTGCGACGATCCAAAGCATGCTTGGCTTAGAGATAGTTGGAAGCAACAAACCCCCGATCCCCGAACTCCTTGGCAGGTGAAGTAATGACTTTAATGACTACATCCCAAGCGATAGTTCGCTGGTTAACTGCCCAAAAAATAATTATTGATGGTGAGGTAAAACCATATTTTGCTGGCACATTTGCAATTTTTGGCCACGGAAACGCGCTTAGTCTTGGTGATGCACTTGCTGATTCTCAAAATGAAATGCAGACTTTTCGCGGCCAGAGTGAAGAAGGTATGGGGTTAGCTGCAGTTGCTTATGCAAAAGCCATGCGTCGCCAACAGTGCATGGTTGTTACGACTTCAATTGGCCCAGGGGCGCTAAATGTCATAACTGCCGCTGGTACTGCGTTAGCAAATCGGTTACCGATGTTGATTTTAGTCGGCGATACTTTTCAGAGCAGAACTCCAGATCCAGTTCTGCAACAGGTAGAGCATTTTGGTGAACCATCTACCACTGTTAACGATGCATTCCGTCCAGTTGTTAGATTTTGGGACCGCATCACAAACCCGGCGCAGATTTTAACTGCGCTGCCCCAAGCTTTAATGACCATGCTAGATCCCGCAAGTTGTGGACCAACATTTTTTGCACTTCCCCAAGATATTCAGGCTACAGCTTTTGATTTTCCAGATGGATTCTTTAATGAAACTATTCATGAAATTCCAAGGCCACGTCCTGCTTTAACCGAAATTAGTAAATGCGTTGCTCTAATAAATGAATCTAAACGACCAGTTTTAATTGCTGGTGGTGGAGTTCATTATTCGCTCTCTGAAACAGAATTTGCCGCTTTTGCGAAAGAACAACAGATCCCGGTTGTCGAAACTATGGCCGGAAAATCCACGCTGCCGTGGCGTGATCCGCTATTGGTTGGTCCAGTGGGAGTTACCGGTTCTGACCCGGTAAATGCTCTAATAATGGAATCAGATCTAATCATTGCAATTGGTACCAGGTTGCAAGATTTCACAACTGGTTCTTGGACCTTATTTGGAGATACGAAAATAATCGCGATTAATGCGGCCCGCTTTGATGCCACCAAACGCCACGCAATTGCAGTTGTTGGAGATGCACAGGCAACAATTTCGGAGCTGCGAATTCAAGTTAAACCAACTAACAGAGCTGAATGGATTGCTCGAGCCAAGACGCTCAAGAATGACTGCTTGAACCTTCGGAATATGCGAGAAAAATTAAGTACAGAATTGCCAACCTATGCTCAGGTTGTAATCGCGGCAAATGAAATTGCTCAGCCAGAAGATTACGTATTGACCGCAGCTGGTGGGCTCCCTGGCGAGTTAAATAATAATTGGCTTTCCAAATCAGTCGCTTCTTTTGATTGCGAATATGGTTTCTCTTGCATGGGATATGAAATTAGTGGCGCGTTTGGCGCAGCCATAGCCCAGAAAGATATGAAGAAGAGCGGTCGAGTAATTGCAATGACTGGCGATGGTTCTTACATGATGCTCAATTCCGATATTTATAGTGCGGTACTTCATGAATATCCACTTACTTTAATTCTCTGCGACAACGGTGGCTTTGCCGTCATTTCCAGATTGCAGACCGGTAATGGTGCAGCTTCATTTAGAACGATGATTACTGAAAACAATGGCGCTGCAAGAGTTGATTTTGTAGCTCATGCACAATCAATGGGCGCTAATACCCACAGAGTTACAAAAATTTCAGAATTAACCAAAAAATTACAAGAAACCGCTAATTCAAAAAAAGTAGAGGTCATTGTGATTGATACCGCTCCAACAATTTGGAGTGAAGGCGGCGCATTCTGGGAAGTCGGGGTGCCAGAAGTTTCCGCTAAGAAATCAATTCAAGATGCTCGTGCTAAATTACAGATGGGCAAGAAAAATCAACGTAATTTCTAAATAGTTAGCGCAGCCTGAATGTTAGACATAGAAATTGCTGAAGCCGCTTGAGAAGGTTCCCAAGCGGTATCTTGTTCGCTCATCAACCAACCTGAATAATGCAAATTATCAAGTGCCATAAATAGATCTTTTACTTTCAATAACCCAGTCCCAGCCGGCACAAATAGTTTTAATTCATCAACTGCATAACCCATGGTCTCAACGGCCTTTGAGTGCATTTTTGCTAGAACTTCGCCACTTACATCTTTCACGTGAACATGAGTAATTCGATTTCCATATTCAGCAACGGCTGCAATGGGATCTCCACCACCCACAATCCAATGTCCAACATCTAAACAGAGACCAATATGATCGTTTAGCAGTCCCATTAATTTTTTTGTTTCTCGCGGGGTTTCGATAAATGTGCCCCCGTGAGGATGAAATGAAGATTTCATCCCGTGTTTTGCGGCTGCCGCTCCATGCCGCTCTACAAATTCAGCCATAATTTTAAAACCTAATTCGGAAAGTCCAGGTCCATTATCCGCATCTCCCGCACTACGGTCTCGATCTTGCGAACCATCGGCGGCGAATACAATCATTTCTACGCCCGCACCCGCAGCTTGTTCAATTATTAATTGGGCTTCAGATTCTGCACCTGGCAGTAATCCATCTTCATAGCATTTAATGGGTAAATACTGTTCGGCGGGTGCTACCAAATATTTCTTCATCAAATCACGAAATTCATTAGATTCCGCTTGTTCGCCTGAAACTTGAATCCCGGTAAAACCGTATTGAGCAATTTCTGAAAGAAACTTTTCTTTCTGATTTGAATCATATTTCCAATTTAACGGAACTATACCTACTTTGGCATTTTGTAATCTAATTCGCGAAGTTGTCATTAGCGCACCAGCATAACTAAATCAAGAAGAATAGTTGACCAACTAAAATCAGGTGCGCCGCGTCCAGATGCAGTTTCTGGGTTGTAATATTCTCGCACTCCACTTTTTCGCATCGCCAAAATACTTTGATTTGCAATTACCCGGGCTAAGTCAATCCGCCCGTGGCGGATCAACCCTCGTGCTAAATACCAGTTGCTGTTAATCCAAGTTGGACCACGCCAAACTAAGTTTCCGCCAACTGTTTCCGGTCGATAAGTAGGATGGTTCATTGCAGTACTTGGGATTGGAAACTCTGCCCAATATTCTTTCGGATCTAATAAGTGCGCCATCAAAGCTTCGACTTTTGCCGGAGCTAAATCCGCCAACAGAAGTGGCATGAGCGATGAGAACGTGTTTACCCGCAACTTCTTATTCTCGTGCCCGTTTACATCGTAATACAGGCCATCTACTCCATCCCAACATAGCTCCTCTAGCGAAGTTCGCGCTTTATCAGCGCGGGCCATGTATGTGGCCGCGCCAGTCTCATCATTTACTTGCAAGCAAAGGTTTGCGAGAACTCGTAAGTTCTCTATGTAAATTACATTTACCATTACATCAGCGACCACAAATCTATTTAGGGCAATCATCTGCTTTGGCTCTCGATCAAAAGCATCATAAGGATCACAAATTGAATGCCACCCACGATCCCAACTCTCGTGTTCCTCATCTTGAATGTCCATCAATTCGTCCCACTTGGGCGAATGATCTAGCCCAGTTTCATCAGGCTGTACAACGCGGATTAAGCCATCTCCAAATGGATTACGTACCGAGTGCAACCAATCGTAAAATTTACAAACACTTGGTAAAACTTCTCTAATAAAATCTGTACCACGACCGCGAAGCGCAACCGCTTGCACAGCTTCTGCTAATAGTGGAGGTTGCATCTCGTCAGATAAGTATTTTGTACGGAAAGCAATAGCATAAGTGGAAACCATTTCTTCAAAACTATCGCGTTGCCAAAAAGTCACATGTGAAACAAAACCATCGCTATGTTGATTCTTTAACAAACTTTTAATCTCAGATTCCGCTTTACGCAAGTCCACATGACTTAATGCAATAGCGTGGAAGCAAGAATCCCAAAACCATTGAAATGGATAGGTCACCGATGATGGGCAAGTGAAATCAAAATCATGACCACACCAATCTGCATGGCCACGTTGTCGATTCTTCTCGTGTATATCAATTACAGTTGCCCTTAACCAATCCAAATCTGTCAATGTAGGAGCTTGATCTGATGCCATTTTTAATTACCGCTCTCTCTTGACTTTCCATCATTGATTTTCAAAGTTGAATTTCGTTCGATTAATTTAGGTGTAATCATCACGTTTTTAACGTTTTTCTTACCCGCAATGAGTTGATCCATAAGTGCCATTGATTCCTCACCTAACCTGCTCTGCTCCTGACTAATTGTGGTTAAAGATGGGTTAACGAAGGCGCTCATAGCGATATTGTCATATCCCACGATTCCAATTTCGCTTGGCACTTTATACCCAAGTTCAGTTAAAGCATGCATGACACCGATAGCAGTTAAGTCATTATGGCCAATTACTCCAAAGGGTGGTTTATGTTTTTTAAGTATCTCTTTAACTACTGCACCGCCCGAAGATAAATTACCTTCAGACTGAAAATAGTGAATTGGAGTAGATTTAGCACCTTTTTTTGCACCTTTAAATCGCGGTAAACCATTATTTTTTTCTTTAGCGTTTCCAATATAGATAATTTCAGGATAGCCGCATGCTGCTAAATACGCGCCAGCTAATGCGCTACCTTTTGCATCATCACTTGAAACTGTTGGAATTTGAATATCATCTTTATAAACATCAACTAGTACAACTTTCCCAAAAAATGATTCAACTTTTTTTCTATGACGCTCAATAATTCCAGATGCACAAATAATGATGCCATCCGCTCTGTGGCTTGCCAAATAATTTAAATATGACTCTTCTCTAGCACTTTCATCTGCTGAGTTGCATAGAATTAATGAGTATCCACGTTTTTGCACTTCATCTTCAATTCCGCGTACTAATTCTGGATAGAATGGATTTTGAATATCGGTAACTATTAGTCCGATTACTGCCGACTTTTGCCTTCTCAATGACTGTGCAATCAGCGACGGTTGAAACTTCAAGGTGTCAATACTCTTCTGAACCTTCGCTCTTGTGGCTTCTGAAACATACCCAACTCCTGCGGTGACCCGGCTCACCGTGGCAGTACTGACACCTGCATGGATAGCCACATCCGAGATTGTGGCGTGACCACTGGTTTTCTTCATACTTTCATCCTCAAACTTTCGAGCGGCTAAAACTAGGTGTTTACGGGTATGTATTCGATAACATACTATTCGACCCTGGAATAAATGTCTTGATATTGTGGGTTAATTCTTGGGGGCAGATATGAGCGAAGTTGTACTCCGTGTTGGGGTTATTGGCGCAGGCGCAGTGGCGTCTTCCGTTCACCTTCCTATTTTGACTCGTCGCAGTGACCTCTTCCGTGTTATCGCAATTGCTGACTTTAATGAAGCGGCAGCCAATCTCGTTGCTGATCGCTTTGGAATTGAAAACCGATTTTCATCGCCAGAAACTCTCATCACTTCAAATTTAGTAGATGCTGTTTTCATTTTAAATTCTGGTAGCCATGCTGAAGTCGTCGTAAACGCTTTAAAAGCTGGTTTGCATGTTTTCTCTGAAAAGCCATTGGCATATTCAAGAGAAGAAATGAGAAGTATTGAATTAGCATTTAATGCCTCTGGCAAGAAATTGATGATTGGTTACATGAAAACTTTTGACCCAGCTGTTACGGCGGCTAAAAAAGTAATCGTGGGCCGTCCTCGCACAGTGGATGTTGTTGTGCTTCATCCAAGTGGTGAAAGTCAGTTAGCAACAACAGAACTCTCGGTAACATCAGCCCCTGCGTCTTCAGAATTGATCTCCAAATTTAAATCAAGTGACCGTGATATTCAAATATCAGCGCTTGGATTAGCTGCGGCTGATTCATTTGGTAGTTTTTATACCGACGTTATTCTTGGAAGTGTTATACATGAACTTTCAGTATTAAGAGCCCTTGATTTGCATATAACTGAAATAGATTTTGTTGATCGCTGGCCAAATGATGGAAGCGAAAAAGCTCATTCCATAATCATTCATGCTCGCACTGCTGACCAAGTTCGAATCACAATTAGATGGTTCTATTTAGATCAATACCCGTTATACCAAGAAGAAATCCGCTGGGTAAACGAGAGTGAAGGTCACCACATCATTTTCCCTAGTCCCTACATTCTTCGAGTACCCACAAAATTGACTTCTACCAAGCGAATTGGCCTTGACCATGAAAAAACAATAACCGAGTCTTATATGCCTTCTTTTGAAATTGAATTGATGGCTTTTCATACTTTAGTAAAAAGCGGTGACCCACATGCCAATCCAATTGCCGATGGCAATGAAGATTTGGAGATTTCCTTAAAGATTGCAAAAGCAATCTGCATTCGCGAAGGAATAGATTTTGGTGGGGATTTAAAAGCTTAAGGTATATAGCCCAGAGCTTGATATTTATCATTCTTATCTTGAAGGGTGTAAATTCCTGACTCCCCAGCAAAAGTTTCCATTTCTTTGCGAATAGTTTTTTTAACACCTGCAGGAGTTTTCAGAATACAACCTTCGCCGCCAATGACTCCGATTTGATCCTCTAAGGGAATTACAACTGGTGCCGCCGGATTAGCGCTAATAGCCACTCTCCCGGCTTTTAAAGCTTCTAGTACTTGCGATTGCGTGACCTCATTATCTTCGGTAGAAATTTCAATCCAAGTTGTTGGGTCTCCTGGTAAACCATCACTTCCAAACCGATGAAAGTCACTGCCACCAATTGGGATTGGACGACCATTTTCGCGCCACCAACTGATTGGTTGTTCGTCTAATTGATCCCATGATGAATGCCATATTTCCGAAATTTCAATTCCTTCCGGAATATCTCTTGTCCATGCACATGGAGCGGCTAAGGGGTGATTTATAGAAAGTAAACCGCCACGATTTTTTGTTTCTGATAGCCAACTTTCAGTTGCCTGACGATAGTCAATCCAACCTATTTCCCCAAATGCATTTGCATGACCGCTTTCGGTAGTTACTTCTTGACCAGCGATCAAATTGACTTCGTAAAATTTACTAGTTCCCGCAAGGTGTGCATGATGGCTAGTTGTGTTGTGATCTGTAATCGCTAAAAGTTCTAATCCACGACTTACCGCTAATGAAGCTAATCCGTCAATGGATAATTTGCCATCTGAATGCGTGGAATGAGTGTGAAAATCCGCGGAAAACCAGCGAAATCCTGGTTTAGTTGGGAGGTTTCGACGTGGCGGTCTCGCGAGAGGGGGAACCCTCTCTGGCTCAATTGGGAAAACTGGCTTTCCAAGATCGATGGTAACTTCAACCGTGACTCCCGCGGTGTCTATCCGATGCAAACCTATTGAAACAAACCAAGTTCCATTTCGAATTGGTCCTGGCAAGTACCCTGGCGTTGCTCGATCGCGACTAACAACTATGTGGTTACGTTCACTACCGGACCATCCTCGAAAACCAATAGGATCAAATAAACCTAAATCAATGACGGAAACTTCTCCATTATGGCGCATTGCTACTGTTACTGCCTCGGTACCAATCGGCACTTCAAACGGAACGTACTGATAAATCGAATCAGCACGATCACTATTTGAATAGAAATTCTTTACATTCACTTATTGCACCGTTATCCGATTAAATCTCCAGAAGTTTTATCGTAAATTAATACTCGATTAACTTCAGGTTTGAGGTGAACGGTTGCGCCTAGTTGCGGTTCATCACCATCTGGAACGGTGCCGCGAAACAAAATTCCATTGCAATCAGCTGAAACTAAAAAATGAGTGCCTAAGTTTTCGGTAACTTTAACAACGCCACTTGCTACTCCAACCCCCGGTGCAGAAGTTAAAGTCACATATTCAGGTCGTACGCCAAAAACAATCTTTTGTCCTTCGCTTACAATTGCTTGGGCCTGCTTAGGTACGGGAAATGAAAAATTACCTACATTTACAGTTCCAGAATGGATTACTCCATCTAGCAAATTCATAGGTGTTGATCCGATGAAAGCTGCCACGAAAGTATTTTGTGGGCGGTGGAAAAACTCTGCAGGACTACCGACTTGCTTAATCTGCCCTTTATCCATGACAGCCATTCGGTCAGCAAGTGCCAAAGCTTCGCTTTGGTCATGCGTTACCAAGATTGTGGTGACCCCCAATTCACGTTGTAATTGTTTCAAAAAGGTGCGGGCTTCCAAGCGTAATCGGGCATCAAGATTTGAAAGAGGTTCATCAAAAAGATACAAGTTAGGAGTACAAGCCATGGCTCGGGCAACCGCAACGCGTTGCTGCTGTCCACCTGAAATCTGTCCTGGACGCCGTTCCAATAAAGATTCTATGGAGAGCGATTTTGCTGCGTGGTCAACTCTTTTCTCAATCTCTTCTTTAGCAAACTTCTTTACTTTTAAAGGATAGGAAATATTTTCACGTACATTCATATGTGGGTAAAGCGCATAATCTTGAAAAACCATTGCGATATTCCGCGCACCTGGAGAAACCCAAGTTACATTCTTGTCATCAATTGAAATTTCGCCACTTGTTGGAGCTTCTAATCCACCCAATGTTCGAAGAAGTGTAGTTTTCCCGCAGCCTGAAGGGCCCAGAAGTGCGAAGAATTCACCATCATTAATATTTAGATCTAAGCCATCAAGGGCTCGCACACCTCCAGCAAAAACCTTTGTTATTTTCGCTATTTTTACTATGCTCATTAGCCCTTTATCCCTCCATAGAAACGGAAACCATATTTTCTATTTACATAGAAATACATAAGTACCACAGGAATTGTGTATAAAAAAGAAAATGCTGCAACTAATCGAATTACAGCCTGCCCGCCCTCGTTATAGAAGCTATACATCATTACCGCGCCTGGTTGCTTATTTATGTCACGAATTAATATAAACGGTACTAAAAAATTTCCCCAGGCTTGCACAAACGACCAGACAAAAATTACTGCTAATCCAGGTCGGATAACGGGGGTAACAATGTCTTTGAGAATCCTAAAAGAAGAAGCGCCGAAAATCTGAGCGGATTCCTCATAACTTTTTGGAATTGAATCTGTAAAATCTTTCAAAATGAAAATAGCGGCTGGTATTAAACCACCAGTTAACACCAAAATAACGCCGTGGTAGGTATCCAAAATATTGAGTCGTAGCGCTAGTAAAAAAAGTGGAACCATTGCGGCACTGCCAGTAACAATCGAGGAGAAAAGTAATAGCAGGTAGAGAAAAGAATCTCGCCCTTTAAATTTAACTCGACTTAATACATAAGAAGCTGGTGCGCCAACAAGTATGACCATCAGTCCAGTACCTGCAGAGAAGAAGGCTGAATTGATAAGCGATCTATACGCATAAGGATTCAGTTTCATTTCTTCAAAATTCTGTAATCCAAAATGTGGAATTTTTAATCGATATGAAGGCGCGCCGTCAAACGGAGAAAGTGCTAACCAAATCAGCGGCAGCGCAAAAAAAGAGACTACAAGAACAATAAAGATGGTTGTTGTAATTCGCTCGCTGACGCTCTTCTCCAAAATCCTCTTTTGGCCAGCCATTATTTACTCTTCTTTCCAGATCGAATCACAATAAGCGAAATTACTAAATTCATAAGAAGCATTAATGCTGCAATTGCCGATCCATACCCAAAATCTAGGTATCTTAAAGCGCTGTTATAAACAAAAATAGATAGAAGTTCCGATTTTCCACCGGGACCACCGCCTGTTAGCAGGTAAGGACCAAAATCATTAAAAGTCCAAAGCGAAATCAATAACAGATTAGTCAAAATGAATGAACGCGCTGATGGCAAGATGATGTGACGTAGCTGCTGCATTTTAGACGCGCCTGCTACTCGTGCTACCTCGATATGTGATTTTGGAATGGATGCTATCGCAGCACTAAACAAGAGCATAGAAAATGCGGTGCCACGCCAAATATTAAAAATTATTATTGAAGCAAGTGGATACTTGATTAACCACTGAATATCTAGACCGGTCAGCATGTTTAGCGTTCCTTGGTCGCCATTCAAAAAAGCAACCCAAAGAAACGACACCACCGAGCTTGGCACGATCCATGCGCAGATTACGATCAATTCAACTGTGCTTCTTACCCGTTTGGATTGATTAGAGAGCACCCACGCCAAAATAAAACCAAGAACAGCTTGCCCAAAAATTGCTGAGCCAAGCGTGAAGATAATGGTTACTTTTAAGGAACTTAAGAACTGCGGATCGTGCAGCGCTTTTTGAAAATTATCGAACCAAATGATCTGCGGATTTGCTGCACTAAAACCAGTGAGTTTATAGTCTGTGATTCCTAAGTAAAGTGTCCAAACAGCAGGAACTAGAAGAAATATAATAATGAAAAGCGTGGCTGGTGAAAGGAATACGGCCGCTGCGCCACCGTTAAGAATTGAATTCCCGGGCTTTGCAGCCCGGGAATTCAAACGAGTTTTTATACTCATATACCTTTTGTTATCAGACTAAGTATCCCGCTTAGTTACTGAGAACGTTAGTTGCGCCGACAAGTGCTTTCAAAGCAGTTTCGTATTCTGCTGCAACAGCTGCAACAGTTTGTCCAGAAACAATTTGACCAGTGGCCTTTTGTAACAGGGTAGAAACCGCATTGTAGTTTACTTCTGCAGGTCGGAAGAAAGTATTTGGA
Organism: uncultured Bifidobacterium sp.; assembly: GCA_964567545.1. GTDB lineage: Bacteria > Actinomycetota > Actinomycetes > Nanopelagicales > Nanopelagicaceae > UBA7398. The sequence continues at coordinate 22,389 of CAZMNB010000002.1, forward strand.
ATTGCATTTTCAAATACAAACTTTAGACAAGGATCCGCCAGTAATGTGATTGCATTTACATCTTTACGTTGTGTAATGCGAACTGCACCACCAATTGACATATTTGCTAAAACTGCGCCTTTACTATTCATATACGACAATAATTCCCACGCAGTTTGCTTCTCATTAGAATTTGGATTGATTGTGTAACCACCACCGCCTGAGTAACTCACGAAACTCTGACCGTTAACGCCGGATTTTGCGTTTTGTGCTGGAATTTTTGCAAAGCCAACATTTGTATCGCGATCCGCCATTTTATAGTTGCCAGTTACAGGATTTATCACGCCGCGCCACTCATAATCGCCTTCGATCATCATTGCTAATTTACCTTTTGAAAATGCCTCAAAAGATGCGTTACGTCCGGCTTCGCCAGCGAGTAAATTCCAGTCGGAATTACCAACTTTTTTCACGTTATAAATGTTGTCATAAAAAGTCAACATGTCACGAACGGCCTTGGTATTACCTAAATACTTCTTAGTTTTCGCATCGTAAATGAGATTTCCAGCTCCCGCTAAGAAATTGAGGAAACCTTGCATGGCAGTCGCTTCACCCATGCCACTTCCAGCATTAACTTGAATTGCTTGAACCTCAGGAAGCTTTGTTTTTAAAGTTGTTGCAGCAGTGAGAATTTCTGCCCAACTCGTTGGCTGCCAATTTACAGGTAATCCAGCTTGAGCAAAAAGCGCCTTATTGAAATAAATAAATCGACCGTCAGTTCCTGAAGGAACTCCGTATACTTGATTATTATATGTCATAACGCCTTGAACGCTCGTAGGAATTTGTGACCAACCATCCCAAGCCTTAACTGAAGCAGCCGTAGCAACTTGATTAAGTGGTTTGATGTAGCCGGCATCAGCAAATTCGGCAACCCAGAATCCATCTAGCGAAAGAACATCTGGTCCTTTTTTAGCCGCAAGATCTAATGCGAGTTGTGTCTTGAATGCTGTGTCGTCAATTCCTTTAGGAGTGAATTTTACTGAAACTTGTTTTCCAGCCTCTGCGTTCAGCAATGTAAAGGATGGAATTACATAGTTAATGATCCAAGATGCAGTTTGATTGTTCTTTCCGCCGAGGATTGCATTTGCTGCAACCTCAACTGAATATACTTTTGTGTCGGTCCATACTTTTTTGTTACCGACCGCTTTACATTCAACTGCAGTTTTTCCCGCCTTAGATGCAGCTCCGACTTTGGTGCATACTCCACCAACAGTTACAGGTGCTGCTGAAACAGCGGTTACGCTGCTAAGTATTAGTGCTACAGATAAACTCGCTCCAAAAAGCGATTTCAATACTCGACCAGAAGGTCGTCCGAGTTTGATTTGCATTGGTCAACTTTCCCTTTAGTAGTGCTTCCGGTGGGACTGTTCTGAACTCTTAAAACATACTCGGGAAGTTCAAAATATGTAATCGATATCAGAACCGCTTGTGCGTATTTTTGCCACTAAAAGTGACTGGTGTCAATGAATGGAAGTGGATTTTAAGCGAATCTTTGATAACGATTTAGCGATTGGGGTGAGAACGAATTCCAGAAATACTCACCCCTATTCTCCTCAATTATTTAATTTGCGCTCAATCTTTGGCATTCGAACTAAACTAGATTCCAGAGGTGTTGAACTCTAAACCTAGACTCTAGAGAAATGGCGAGAAGAAATGAAGCAGTCTATAACCGGAGCCACCTCTAACCAGTCGGAAATTGTTGAAGCATTTCTTAACAGTCGAGAATCTGCCTTTACCCTAAATTCTGTCGAATTAATTAAAAGTTCCTCTGAAGTTTTCGATCACTTTAAAGTTTCGGTTGACCGAAAAAATAATTCATGCAAAATAGCCTATACAAGTGATGCCAGCATCCGATGGGCGCTCAATGCAATTGAAAATTGGTTGATTGAAGAATCTGCAACAACCTATGCCTTTGAATCTGCTCCGGCATTTAAATTTCGCGGTGTAATTGAAGGTTTCTATGGAACTCCTTGGACTCAGGCCGAAAGACTTCGAGGAGTAATTAGATTTGCAGATTTTGGCATGAATCTTTTCATGATTTCCCCAAAGGATTCACCGTGGCAGCGCTTTAATTGGCGCTTACCTTTTGAAGAAAATTTTTTATCTGAGATGAAGGAACTTGTAGAGGCTGGCCGAGCAAATTGCATTAGCGTTTCATCTTCAGTATCGCCCGGCTTATCGGTAGCTTATTCAGATTTAGCCGATGTCGCTGCGGTAACTTTTCGTTTTGAACAATTGATGGAAATTGGCATGACTCATATTGGACTGCTTTACGATGACATTCCTTGGGAGTTGCAAACTGAATCCGATATTAAAAAATATAGCTCTACTGCACTCGCACATGCCGACTTTGCTAACCAGGTTTACCAAAGATTATTAAAGAAGAACCCAGATGTTCTGATGACCGTTTGCCCAATGCACTACAGCGGTCGTGGACCAAGTGTTTACTTGCAAGAGCTCGGTGGAACTTTAGATTCAAGGATAAATTTAATGTGGACTGGGCGCCAAATATGCTCTGAATACCTAGATATTTCCGATGCTATCGTCTTCAAAAACGATACTAAGCGCGCTCCGTTCTATTGGGATAATTTCCCAGTTAATGATGGCTCGATGGCTAAGTCCTTGCATATCGCCCCAATTCAAGGACGAGAAGTTGGGCTGGAGCAATATTCAATCGGACTACTAACCAATCCAATGACCCAATTTGAACTCTCATTAATCCCAGTTTCTACAATTGGTGATTATCTCTGGAATTCCAAAGATTACAATCCTGAGATTTCGTGGGAGCGTGCACTAAGAAGATTAATTCCAAACGAAAGTGATCGATTAGCTGCCCGAAAAGTTTTAAGGTGCAGCCTTGGATCATGTTTAGGTGGTGATCCCGCCCCAGATTTACGCCGGGTATTTCATGCCGGGATAACCGCTTGGCGGAAAGGTGAGCTCGCTGTTTCTGCAAAAGTTTTTGAAGATGAAGCGAAGAGCATGCTTGCGGCTGCGGCTCAAATTGAAAGTTCAAATTTTTCGATGCCCTCGATTTCACGTGAACTTGCACCATGGTTAATCAAATTCAAAGTTGGTGCAGAAGTGTTAGCTGGTTTAGGTGCTGTAATTCTAAAATGTACTTTTAATTCTGAAATGAAAATTATTCGCGGAAGTGCTAATGAGATTGCACGTTTACACGAGCTTCGTGAGGTATTAGATGAACCAAAAAAGAATCTATTTGGAGATCAACTTGCTGGACCAATGCAGGAATTGATTACCGAACTTTCTGCTTAGTTCTTTGAATCTCCGCCATCTATCTCGCCAACTAGTTTAAATTGACCACCACCTAGTTGTCCTTGAGCTTTATAAAGTTCAAGCTTTGCACGCGTATCTGCAATATCGAGATTCCGCATGGTTAGCTGACCAATTCGATCAACTGGACCAAATGCAGCGCCTTCAGTTCGTTCCATCGACAACTTATCTGGGTGATAACTGAATGAAGGGCCAGTTGTGTTGATTATTGAGTAATCATCGCCGCGACGAAGTCGAATTGTTACTTCTCCGGTAACGGCTGACGCTACCCACCTTTGCAGCGATTCGCGAAGCATTAGCGCTTGCGGATCAAGCCATCGACCTTCATAGAGCAGTCGTCCTAAACGTCGACCTTCCGCATGGTAATTAGCAATTGTGTCTTCATTATGAATTGCGCTGATCAATCTTTCATATGCGATAAATAGGAGTGCCATTCCGGGCGCTTCATAAATGCCACGACTCTTTGCTTCAATGATTCGATTTTCAATCTGGTCTGACATGCCTAAACCGTGTCTGCCACCTACCGAATTAACTTCGTTCATTAACGCAACTGAATCGTTAAATTCTTTGCCATTAATCGAAACAGGTCGCCCTTGCATAAATGCAATTCGAACATCTTCACTTTCAATTAAAATCTTTGGATCCCAGAATTTCACACCCATAATTGGTTCAACGATTTCAATTGAGGTTTCAAGCGATTCTAAAGTTTTTGCTTCATGAGTTGCGCCAAGAATGTTGGCATCAGTTGAATAAGCTTTTTCTACGCTATCTCGGTATGGCAACTTGCGGTTAGCCAACCATTCGGACATCTCTTTTCGACCACCAAGTTCAGCAACGAAATCCGCATCAAGCCATGGTTTGTAAATTCTTAGTTTTGGATTTGCCAGCAATCCATATCTATAAAACCTTTCAATGTCATTACCTTTATAAGTAGAGCCATCGCCCCAAATTGAAACGCCATCTTGCAGCATTGCGCGCACTAAGAGCGTTCCAGTTACAGCACGACCAAGCGGTGTCGTATTGAAATATTGTTTACCGCCAGATTTAATATGGAATGCACCGCAAGCAATCGCGGCAAATCCTTCTTCAACAAGTGAAAGTCGGCAATCAATTAACCTTGAAATTTCTGCGCCATAAGCTTTTGCTCGATCTGGTACTGAAGCAATATCGGATTCGTCATATTGGCCAAGATCTGCGGTGTAGGTGCATGGAATTGCACCTTTCTCTCGCATCCAGGCAACCGCTACCGAAGTGTCGAGTCCACCGGAAAAAGCGATTCCAACTTTTTCACCAACTGGGAGCGATGCAAGAACTTTTGACATAGGGGTAGCCTAACTTAGAGCCGCTATTTCTCGGGCGTAATTCTCATCTCAAGGTCCCTAACCACCCGATGCATCTCTTTCGACAATCCCTTTAATTCAGCTAATTCTTGATTGGCAATAGCGCGCGCATCTTTGGCCAATTCGAATTCAGCCAAACTGGCCGTATGAGTTTCATTAATCTTTTCTTCGACATTTTTAGATTGAACGCTCTGCCCTACCATAATGATCGATAGCAATACCAGTTGCAAAAATGTCTGAGCAATCCAAGAGACAATTACAATCGTATCGCCACTTTTAATTGCATTAGGAAGTGAAATAAGCGCAATGGCTGCAAATAAATAAGCGCACCACATGGTACTCACTCCAGCAGTTATTCTTGAAGCGATCTTGTTATTCAAATTAGAAAATGTTCCCATTGTTTAAGAATAGCCTTAGTTGAGCCAAATGGCTCGTAACGCTATTTTCTGTAATAATTGCCCAATGAAGTCAACCAAGCCAATTTATTGGTTGCTGCTACCGGTTTTGTTGGCGCTGTCAGCAGGCTCAATTTGGGGAACTTTGAATTTTTATCCTAAGCAAAGCGCTTCAGATATGTCAAAACTAAGTCAGTGCCAAAACCTACGAGACTTTGTAATTTCTGAAGAGATTATCGGTCAAGCAAAATGGGGTACTTACCATTCGGATGTGTTGAAATATAAAACTGGTTTATCTGACCAAGCTAGAACTATTGCACTAGTAAAATTGATTGCGAATGAAGCGATTGAGGTTTTGCAATCGGATTTGCGGATTTATGAAGAGATGGATGCCAATCGGGTTTGCCTAACACCAACGTTTGAAAAAAATTTAAGTACGGTGATAACTGATACGCAATCCAGTATTGATTTCTTACTCGGTCAAGGGGAAATTAGTAGTCAGATGTTCGATCCTAACCAAGGCACTTGGAATCCTGCCTTTTACGATGCATATGAGTCCGCTGTAAAATACTTAAAATAAAACTAGTGCGCTGATTCCCTTCTAATTGATCCGCGCCGGATATTTTTTGATTTTTCATGCGCTTTCCTAATTTGCAATTCGAAGTTCTTGACTGCATCATCAAATGCGGCCAAATCATTGAAACCGGAGGATTCGGACTTAAATAGCGGACCACTCCCCCGGGAAGTCAGAATTACTTTATGCGCATTCTTACCTAACTTTGGATTACCTTCATGGATAACTTCTACTTCAATCCGCTCAATTGCAACGTTAAATCTATGCATACTTTGCAATTTTTCTTCAATAATTTCTTTAAAGTCTTCGGCTACCGCACCGTTTCTAGCTCGTAGAACTATTTCCATATGCTCCTCCTGGCTTTCAAAGTTATCACTTTTATTATCAAATTCAATGATTTCAAAGTGAGAAATCTCCAAGTAAACTGCAACTCTAATGGGCTACTTCAAGGAATTTCTCCCTTCTAAAAATGACTATAGGCCGTTAGCGGAAAATTTTCGCCATGATCTATTTGCCGGAATAACCGTCGGAGTGGTCGCGCTGCCGCTTGCCCTCGGGTTTGGAATTACTACTGGCGCCGGAGCGGCTTCTGGATTGGTGACTGCAATAATTGCTGGAATATTCGCTGCAATATTTGGCGGCTCAAATTTTCAAGTAAGTGGACCGACCGGTGCAATGACAGTTGTTCTGGTACCAATTGTCTCTAAATATGGCGTCGATGCGCTAGCCCCGCTTGGAATTTTCGCTGGAATCCTTATCGTTGTCTTGGGGTTCATCAAGGTCGGCAAATTTATTGATCGAGTTCCGCTAGTAGTAATGGAAGGGTTCACACTTGGAATTGCACTAGTAATTGCCTTACAACAAGTTCCATTAGTTCTAGGAATTCCACGCGCTTCAGGTTCGCATACAGTTTTAGTGGCAATTAATACAATTAGCAATGCAATTTCCAATTCAATCAATTGGACTTCTATCTCAGTAGTTATTTTGGCATTAGCTATCAAGTTTACTTGGCCCAAACTAAATATAATTATTGTGCCAAAAGTGCATATTCCAGCTAGCATAGTAGCGGTATTTCTAACAACGTTAATTGTGAAATCTTTTGGGTTAAGGATTGCAACTATTGGTGAAATCCCACGAAAATTTGACGTAATCGGAAATTATTTTGATTCTCTTAATGTCATTCCAATGAATGAACTTGTTTATTCGATTATTGTGATTGCGCTCCTGGGATCAATTGAGTCGCTTCTTTCTGCCCGTGTTGCTGATGGTATGGCACATAAATTCATAGATCACGACCAGAAAAAGCATCAGCCCAATCGTGAATTATTTGGCCAAGGGCTAGCAACTATTGCTGCTTCGCTTTTAGGCGGCATGCCAGCGACTGGCGCGATTGCCAGAACTAGCGTCAACATTAGGGCTGGAGCCAAAAGTAGACTGGCGTCAATCGTACATGCATTTTTTCTACTTCTGGTTGTGTTATTACTGGCACCAATAGTTGCAATTATTCCTACGGCCGCCCTTGCCGGTGTACTACTTGGTACTTCGTATCGAATAGCAAATCCGAAAAGTATCACCGAAGCGCTGCGCACTACTTATGAGGAAAGAGCGGTCTTTATAGTTACTGCAGGTTCTGTGCTTGCAATTGATTTGATCTGGGGGCTCGTAATTGGATTATTTACAAATTTTGTATTGAAAAAATTACTTTCGAGTCGCGGTTAAGCTAATCAAAGTAGTAACAGATAACGCGGCTCCAATCACACCAAGACTAATCGCTAGTGAGATATGTGGAATTTCATAGAAACCGATTTTATGGATACCCACACCATGCAAACCTTCAATAAATAATTTAAATCCAATAAATCCAAGAATTACCGCTAAGCCCTTAGACAGATAAATTAACCGGTCAACTAAACCAGCTAATAGGAAATAAAGTTGGCGAAGTCCCATGAGCGCAAATGCATTCGCTGTAAATACGATGTATGGGTCTTTTGTTAGGCCAAAAATTGCTGGTATGGAGTCAAGCGCAAAAATTAAATCTGTAGTTCCAACCGCCACTAATGCAATTGTAAAAGTAGAAGCACCTCGCTTGCGAAGAGCGGATATAACCTTTCCTTCTTTATAAACTTTTTCATCACCATGTTTTTCCTTTATTAACTTCCATGCAGTAGCAATTAATATCACTGCGAAGATAAAGAATGCTGCAGAGAATTTAGAGATTAATGCAGAACCAAGGGCGATGAAAATGCCTCTTAAGACCAGAGCAATCGCTATGCCAGCTAAAAGTATTAGTTGCGCGCTCTCTCGCTTAACATTCAAATTTGCCAGCAAAATTATGAAAATAAAGACGTTATCAACTGATAGTGAATATTCAGTCAACCACCCAGCAAAGAATTCTTCACCGCGGACAGTAGCCCCATTCAATTGTAGGTTTATCCCAAAAAGAATTGCTGCAATCACATAGAAAATAGTCCAAAGTGCAGCTTCCTTCAATGTAGTTTCTCGTTTACGGTTTTTAATTGCTAGCAATAAATCAAAAATTAGCACTCCTAGGAGAGCGGCAATCGTAACTCCCCAGGTCTTGCCGTCAGTCATCTTATTTATCCGACTCTTATTTTTGTTTTTATAAACGAGTAGCTATTACGAAGGCAACAGTAAGCACAAAGGCAAGCGCTGCAGATTGCGCCATTATTATTAAGGCTGTTTTTCGATCCGCAGCCCGGTCTAATGGATTTTGTACTTTAGATATTTCACCCATTTTACCGAGATTGAAGGTTCCAGCCAGGCCATAAGCCAAGCAGAATTTTTTTCTAGATTGTACAAATCCAATCGAGAAAACCATTAGCGGCAAGAAAATAGAAAATTTTCCAATTGTGGGAACTTTTGCGGATGCAAGATTAAAACCACTAGAAATTGAAAATACGGCTCCAATTAGCGCAACAATTTGTCGGCGGCGAACTTCGCTCTTTCCTAAATTACAAGTACCAGGAATGTATTGGGCGCTCAACTTACCTCTTCAAATTCATCTTCATCGACCCAGGCGCTGGCTGATTCATCGGTGCGCTCTATCCAGGAAAGAAAAGCAAAAACTCCTTTAATGGCGAGCAAGAGAAGCGCGAATAACGCAGAAACCCGGCGAATTGCTTTGAACATATGATAATTCTATAAGGAGTTTAGAATTCGTCCAATCGAATCAGTGATGATTTCGGGACTTGTTCCAAAATTTAAACGAATAAATTGCGAATATCCAGCACCGTAAGTATGGCCGGGATTAAAAGCCACTTTGCCACGCTCTAAGAAATGGGCAGCTGGGTTTTCGCCTAGATTTAACTCAGAAACATCTAGCCAAGCTAAATAACTACAATCAGGTATTCGGTATTTAATTGCTGGAACTTTAGCCTTCAATAAATCAGCCACTAAGTGTCGGTTTTCATCTAAAGTGGCAATGAGGCCGGTTAACCAAAGATCGCCAGATTTATAGGCCACAGCATCAGCAACTGCTCCAAAGAGTGAAGCTCTAAAATGTACCGACTCGGGCATCGTATCCAACATGGCATTCAACTTAGAATCCTGCGCGACTATGGTTGCACATTTCAAACCCGCAAGATTAAAACTCTTGCTTGCTGAAGTTACAGTTATACCAACTTTTTTTGCAACTTCCGAAGCTGCAAGAAATGGGGTAAATGTTACATCTGAATAAGTTAGCGGTGCATGTATCTCATCGCTAATTACAATGACATCGTATTTATCCGCAAGTTCGGCAATCAACATCAATTCTGATTTCGTATAAACAGTTCCTACTGGATTGTGCGGATTGCATAGAAGATGAGCTTTAACACCAGATTGGTAGGCTGCTTCAATTCCCAAAATGTCTAGAGTAAAATTCATGCCATCGCGTTTTAGTGGAACTTCAACTTTTGTTAGCTTGAGCTCGTTAATCCATGTAAAAAAATTATTGTAGACCGGAGTATTTATTAGCAATTTATCCCCGACGCTCATAAATGTCCGTAAAACTTCGATAACACCAACTCCTACGTCACAAGCGATTCGAACTTGTTCTGGATCTAAGTTCCAATTCCATTTCCGATTAGCAAATCCTGCAAAATTTTCCTTTAATTCTGGAATTGGTCCTAAATACCCGGTGTCAGAACGCTCCACTAAATCATGAAGAGCTGCTTTGATTGGTTCAGCAATTTGAAAATCCATTTCAGCAACCGGTAGTGGCAAAATATCGCTGGGATAGAAACGCCATTTTGTACTGGTTCGCTTACGCAATTGACTTAATGAATCGGCAACAACTTTTTCGCTCATTTCACCAGTATCTCACTAAATAACGGCTGAATTAAGCCTCGTTAGGTTCAAGCCTGCGCGTAGAATTTCTTACAATCAGTGTTGTCGGTAGCGTTAATGAATGCAATTCACTTTTTGGCGCTTTTAACCGTTCCATAATTGACCATGCGGCCATCTCCCCCATAACCGTGACTGGTTGTTCGATTGTTGTTAAATCCGAAAATTCAGACATTTCATGACCGTCAAAACCAATTATTGAAATATCTTCCGGAACTCGTAAACCATGACGGCGAATCGCTTGCAAGGCACCAAGTGCCATCTCGTCTGATTGAGCAAATATTGCAGTTGGTCGATTAGGGCGAGCAAGCAAATCATCCATCGCTCTGCTTGCACCTTGCATTGTGAAGTCACCATAAACTTCTCGAGCTGGATTCCATTCGATTCCACTCTCAGCAAGTACTGCCATAAACCCATTTCGCCGATCTTGTGGAACGCTAAACCCAAATGGATCATCTGGGCGACCGGAGAGCAAGCCAATCTTTTTATGTCCTTGGTTAACTAAATGTTGAGTTGCAGTTCGCGCGCCGGCGACATCATCAATTGCGACACTGGAGCATCGATCGTGATGCATCCCTACCAGCGCAATTGGAATACCTAGGCTAAGCATCGATTCAAATTCTTCCTCGGTTGGTGGCAGGCTGATAACAATTAACGCATCGACGCGACCTTTTAACATTTGGTGTTGGAATAACCGTTCTCGACCTTTCATTTGCGAAAAGTTATATAGCAATAAATCCAACCCAGATTCACGAAGTGCTTGTTCTGCGCCATTGATTACCTGTGCGAAATACCAACGAGAAACGTAAGGCGCTACTACGCCAACGCTGTTTGTTCTACCATAAATAGCTTTTGCTGGAGCTTGCGGTATTGGATAATTCAATTTCTCGGCAGCATCTACAATTTTTCGCCGAGTTTCCGAATTTACATGCTGTAAACCACGTAACGCTCTCGAAACTGTTGCCGGCGATACGCCCGCTTCGATCGCGACTTCCTTTATCCCAGTTTTAAGTTGACCAAATTCACTTCTCATCTTGGCCTCCATTCAAAACTCACCTAATAATTTTCAGCAATTAATTGCGGAATGGCTAAAAATAGACTGAAAAACTACTTCTGACCAGCCGCAATTAGCCTACTTCGTTGCAGTTAAGTCTTCGCTTTGCGGACTTTCATAAGGCTTATGACGGTTGTCAATACCAAGACTCCCAGAATCACCGAAAGGCTAAGTCCCAAGGAGATTTCTGGAATGGGTACTCCGCTAACTGAATCCCACCCCTGGAAATGACAAGCTTCGAAAATTAGCTTCAGACCGATAAATCCTAAAATAATTGAGAGACCTTCGGAGAGATAAATCAATTTCTTCATTAAGCCACCTATTATGAAATAAAGTTGCCGCAATCCCATTAGTGCAAAAATATTTGCGGTAACTACTATGTAAGGATCTTTAGTCAAGCCAAATATCGCAGGGATTGAATCAAAGGCAAAAATCACATTTGTAGTAGCGATGGCCGAGAGCGCAATTACAAAATAGGAAGCGCCTTTTCTATGCAAAAATTTAATGAATGGACCCTCTTCATATTCTTCGTCTGATTCTTCCGCAATCAATTTATACGCGGTGTAAATCAAAAACGCTCCGAATAGGAAGAAGACCCAAGACCATCTATTAACTAAAGCCGAGCCTGCGCCGATAAAGATTCCTCGCAGAAATAATGACATAACAATTCCTATTAGCAAGACGAGTTCTTCTTTTTCTTGGCTAACTTTCATACGAGCTAGAATCAAAATAAATACAAACAAATTATCCATAGAGAGTGAATATTCAGTTATCCAACCAGCAAAGAATTCACCTTGCGCTTGCGCATTACCCCAGCTGCCAATGGAAAGTCCGAATACAATCGCAAGTGCAACATAAAACAAAGTCCAGATAGCGGCTGCTCTAATCGTTGTTACTTTATGGCGATTAGAAATTGCAATTAAAAGATCGATTACCAGAATTAATCCAAGAACTAAGAGGGTTACAAACCATACAGTTGCGCTCATGGGTGTATATTATTGATGTTGTAATATATTCTCGCATCATTCTGGTAAGGAGCGCTCGTGTCTAATCAAATTGAGACAAAAATTGAACTTGAGTTAACTGGAAGAGATCGGGTCAGCGTTTTTTTTAGATTAATACTTGTTGTGCCAATTGCCATTTTTTCAATGTCTTTTTCAATATCAGATAACCTGAGTTGGTCAACATCTCTCTTGGTTTTGCCGGCTTTACTATCTTTAGTATTTCGCGAAGTTTATCCAAGCTATGTTTTTAATTTTAATAAAGCGCTTCTTGGACTCTCTACTCGTATTGTCGCTTTCGTTCTTGTATTACAAGATGGTTACCCGTCGATTGAATCTGATCCCAGAGTAGATGTAACGTTTCCAGATATAGATGGTGGCAAGAAGTTGAATCGCTATCTTCCACTCGTTAAATGGTTTCTCGCCATTCCGTTATATCTAGTCGGTGTGGTTTATTCTCTTTATGCACTTACCTTAACGATTTTTGCTTGGTTCTCAATATTGGTCTCAAATGAATATCCAAAATGGTGCGCACAAGGTGTGGTTGGAACTATTTCTTACTGGAACCGAGTTGCTGGGTACGCATTCTTGCTCGTAACTGATGAATACCCAAGCTTTAATCTCTAAGAGCAAAGCTAGGCTAATCTCAAAAAAGATTGTAGAAGTTGATCCAGCGTTTTCTAAAGTTATTTCTAATTCAAAGCTCTGCACCATTGGCCGTGTAAGATCTGAGGAATCACATTTTTATTCTTTAGCGGCCTCAATTCTTTCACAACAACTTTCCACAAAAGCTGCAGATACAATTATTAGGCGAATTACTGAAACAGCTGGTGGTGAGCTATCTGCAAAACGAATATCCAAATTAAGTGAAGATCAGATTCGCGGTGCTGGGCTATCTGGCGCAAAAACAAGATCAATTTCCGAGTTGAGTTCAATCTTCCTAAATAAGAAATCTGCCGTTCACAAATTACACGAACTTTCTGATTCTGAAATTTCAGAGCTACTTCTGCCACTTTTTGGTATTGGAAGATGGACTATTGAAATGTTCTTAATGTTTCAACTTGGCCGATTAGATGTTTGGCCAGTTAGTGATTTAGGAGTTAGGAGAGGCTGGGAGAAGATACATAGAGCGCGCATTGAAATTGAACCGAAAAAATTGGAAAAACTTGGTGATAAATTTCTTGGATTCCGAAGCCACGTTGCTTGGTATTGCTGGCGCGGTACTGAACTTATTTAGGTTCCAAGATTAACGAAACCGAATTTATACACCAACGTTGATCAGTTGGTACGTCATATCCCTCACCTTCAAAAACATGACCGAGGTGCGAACCGCAGGAAGCACAACGAGCCTCGGTCCGAACTCTTGGAAAAAGTGAACGGTCCTCAATGAGAATTACGGCATCTTCTTTGGTTGGCGCATAGAAAGATGGCCAGCCGCACCCTGAATGGAATTTGGTTTCACTTCGAAATAGTTCGGCGTTGCATGCTTTACATTTATATACGCCTACCGTTTCAGAATCGGTATATTCACCTGTAAACGGCCGTTCTGTTCCAGCTTTTCGTAACACATCATAAGAGAGTGGATCCAATTGCATTTTTAGTTCTGCGTCATTTAATTGCACTGGAAAGGCAGCGCCACTTGGCGCAACTAGGGGCATCTCTTCGTTATTCATGCGAAGCCATTGGAAATTCGATACCGGTAGAAGAGTGACAATCATAACCATTTGGATTTTTCTCTAAATACCTTTGGTGATACTCCTCGGCAAGCCAATAAATATGTGATCCGACTTCTTGAATTTCTGTAACTATTTCACCAATTCCAAATTTTTTGAGTTCAACATCGTAAATACTTTTTGTATTAATGGCATCAATCATCTGTTCCGGAGTGGTGGTAAAAATTACGCTTCGATATTGAGTGCCAATATCGCCGCCTTGCTTATTTAACGAAGTTGGATCGTGCATTACCCAAAATTCTGCAAGTAATCTTTTATAAGAAATTAGGGCTGGATCGAATTCCACTTTAACTATTTCCGCATGATTTGTTTTTCCAGTACAAACTTCTTGATAAGTTGGGCTAGCAGTCGCCCCTCCCATGTAACCCACCGATGTATTAATCACGCCCTGGAGATTCCAAAATCGGCGCTGCGCACCCCAGAAGCAACCAGTTCCAAAATATGCGGTATTTAACATGGCGATATTCTTTCAGGGATTATGAGATAAGGCACTTTAAGCAAATTGCCAGGTAAATGTCCTTGTTTATATAACAGTTAGCAGGGAGAATACTACTATTGCCGATTCCGGCGATTAGCAAAAATACCTAGATTTTGGTTCGGTCATGTCGAGAGTCAAGACGGCCCGATAGCATTGTTTGGAGGGAAGAGATGGATTGGCGTCATAAATCAGCTTGTCGCGATGAAGATCCAGAGCTTTTCTTCCCAATTGGAAACACCGGACCTGCGTTAGCTCAAATTGAAGAGGCTAAGAAAGTTTGTAACCGGTGCGATGTTAAAGAGGCTTGTTTAGCATGGGCCTTAGAGAGCGGCCAAGATGCCGGAGTTTGGGGCGGGTTATCTGAAGATGAACGCCGAGCCATGAAACGTCGCGCAGCACGTAATCGAGCTCGACAATTAGAAAATCAAAACCGCTTCTAATTTTTAATTGGGAACGTTACGACCGCTTCCGTTCCATGTGTAAGTCTATTAAATTCAATACTCCCATTTAACTCATTAATGGTTAGCGTTTGCACGATTTGTAACCCTAGATTTGCTTCCTGTTCTGGTGTAAAACTTTCGGAAAGTCCACTGCCATCATCTATTACAAAAACTTTACAGAGACTTTCGCTTCGCTCTACTCGTAATTCAAGTTTATTCCCAATCGTGGCTAATCCATGCTCAAGTGCGTTATGAATTAATTCCGTTAATACTAGAGCTAACGGTGTGGCTACGATTGCCGGAAACCCGCCGAAGTTACCGCTACGCTCAATCGAAATTTCATTGGTGCGAGTACTTAGCTCAACTGCATTAGCCATTATTCGATCCATGACTTCATCAAAAGCCACAGTTTCTTGACCGCTGGCGGATAGTGTTTCGTGCACTATTGCAATTGATGCAACTCTTCGTACCGCTTCTTCTAGAGCCGCACTCGCTTTCGGGTCATCAATACGTCTCGATTGCAATCGAAGCAATGCAGATACTGTTTGCAAATTGTTCTTAACTCGATGATGAATTTCACGAATTGTTGCATCTTTTGATAACAGCGCTCGATCTCTTCTACGTAACTCAGTTACGTTGTGGGCTAGCACAATTGCACCGATTCGATCATTCGCTTGCGTTAACGGAATTGAGAGTAGGTCAATAGTGCCGGTATCGCAATCAAATTCTTCGCGGCGTAGAGTTTTTCCACTCATGACGGCTCGCCAATTCTCTTCTCGTGGAATATGACTCACGCTGGCACTTTGCAGCGAATCCAATACTTCTCCAAAGTTATGTCCCTCTAAATCGCTTGGCCAACCGACTCTATTAAGTGCAGATCTTGCATTTGGGCTAGCAAAAATTACCACGCCATTCACATCTAATCTAATGAGACCATCGCCAACTCGCGGCGCTGACTGCGCTAAATAAACGCTCTCCTTTATTGGGAAGTTTCCTTCGGAAACCATTTTGTAAATCTTGTGCGCAATTTCGCGATAATTCAATTCTAACTTTGAAGGTGTCCGCATCGTTTCAACGTTTCTATGGCGTGAAATTACCGCAATAAAATTGCCTTCGAAAAATACTGGGACGGTCTCCTCTTTAACGATAATCTCGCCCACTTCTTCTGGTTCAGTGTCGCGAATTATTTCGCCATTAGAAAGTGCTTGATCGATTCGAGGTTTACTACCCCAAAGAATTTCATTGCCGATTACATTCTGACTAAAAACTGTTGCGGCAGTAGTCGGGCGTATGTGAGCAAGAGCTATATGTCCTTCTGGCCAAGATTTGTAATCTTTACGCCGAGGTGCCCAGAGTATTAAATCTGCAAAGGAAAGATCGGCAAGTAATTGCCATTCAGCAACAAGTTCAGATAACCGAGAAATGTCAGATTCACTTAAAGCAGTGCGTTGAGTGAGCGCAGTACTGAAGGTTTGCATAGGGAAATCTTAGCGAGAAGTTAGCACCTCAAGTTTCTCGATTCGCGCCAATAACTCAATAAAGGACTTTCGAATAGCGCTTCGTGGGGCTACATCAGAAATTGGTGAGCAATTTGTTTGCGCACGATCAAAAGCTGAATAATCACTTGAAATGACAAGTCCAGAACCAGGAGGCACTAGAGCTTCAAATCTTCGCTCAATTGCACGATGTCGCCGTGAGGTTCCAGATTTGTTTAGAATATAAAAAATCGCAATTTTCTTTGGTAAATCGCAGCTTCTATCAATAAACCTTTCCAAGGCCCGCATTGAAAATTCTTCGGATTTTGCAACGTAAATAATCGTGCTAATTTTTTCAAACCATTGGGCAAATTCCTGTGCAGATTTACGTCGATCAATTATGGCATCCGCAATTTTTGGCATGACACCTAAATCAATATAGATTTTTGCGCCGAGATCGATAAGATTCTGAAATCTATCCTCACTAGCACTCAAGTCGGTGAAGAGAATTAAGTTTTCCGTTATCTGAAATTCTTTTCGTAAACCTTCGTCTGATTGTCCAAGCAACAACGCTAGAGTAGGAGCAACATTATCCGCATCAATAATCGCCGTCTTATTATGTGTTGCAGATTCCGCCGCAAGGTTTAGCGCAATGGATGTTCGCCCCGGCGCACCAGCTGTCCCAATTACTCCTACAAGGGATCGATACCTAGGTGCGCTAGTAAGGGGTCCAATCGAGTTTGCATGGAGCAGCGGATTCCGAAGCGCCCGAGCTATCAACTCACTTAATGAATTTAAATCTAAACTCTTTAAATCCTCGGCAAGTTGCACGATAGAAGTTTCCGAATTATTCCAATCGGCAAAGTTGACCGCATTAATTCCTGGTAAATCTCGATGGTAGATGACAATCCACCTTGCGTTGCCTAAAGTTCTATTCTTTAGAAAATTCAATAAATCTTCACCGGAAATGGCTCGAAAAATAATATTCTTTCCCGATTCAAATAGCGATCGCGCGACAAAAGATTCAACCTCTGGATTAGCGATTCCAGTGATTACATTAACTTCTGATCGCAAACTCTCTGAATCAGCCATGTTTTACCAAGACCATCCGATGTCGTGGTAATTGCGCTAAAACTGAAATAACTCCGGAATTGGGTAGGGAAAGAACTACACCAACGCCACCGCCTAAATCTCTAGATTTTTGATCAACTGAAATAACCGATATTTCAGCTGCAATCAAGCGAGTAGTGTCAATTTGCCCAGAGCTTTCTGTTAAATCATTAGGAAGTGCATAAACATCCACAATTGATCCGCTAACTAAATCTGCCGGCAGATCATTTTTCGATACTTCAATTGGAGTATCTCGAGCGTCGATTCCATACGGAGCGCTAGTGAGCGATGCTGCAGGAATAAGTTCGTGCGCGCCAATTTTGCGGAGCACCACCGTTCCAAGGAGATCGGCATTTACCGACAAATAACTTTTTGAATTTTCGGGCAACATAACTCGGATTGGGCGTAAATCCGTTTGGGCAATGACATCGCCGGGAGCTAATTCACCATAACTTCCCCAGACTAAAACGGTCCGATTTGACTCCCGATTAATTAGAGCAGCAGCAATAAATGAAAGAAGAATCATCAAAATTCCGATTATGGTGCGGGAGTTACTCTTAATTTTCCTACTTGTGATGAGGTTATCTAGTTTTTTCATGAACGATAAATAACGGAAAATTAACCACGCTATTAAAGTTATCCACAGTCATACTTTCGGGTGAGATAGCCTCAACTTTTTCTACATTGGCTTACCGTAGTTTCCGATAATGATTCAACCATGACAAATCTTGATACCAATGAAATACATTTCCATGAAGTTGAACTTTCTGAGACAAGTTTCAACTTTGACTCCGACCTTTGGTCACACCCGATGCTCGCGCTATTTGCACCTCCACCAGAACCTCTTACAATTCCAAAGAGCCATAAACTTTATTTAGTACCAACCACATTCGGTGATGAATTCGATCCAGATTTTGCGCCACAGCCAAGTTCGTTAGCTGAACTTCCCGATATAGAACCATGGTTGAAAAGATTTGTAGTGAGTTTATTGGAAATATGGATTGGGCAACGTGCCCCGCAACAACTTTCCCGCTGGTGTCATCGAGCAATTTATCAAGAACTTATTAGAAAAATCGGGTCTATAAATACTTTGCCTAAAGTGCGAAATATTTATCGCTGCCAACCGATTGAAGGTGTTGAAGAAGTTACCGTAACCCTAAGATTTGGAGATCGAATTAGGTCTTTAGTGATTAGATTTGAGGGTGTAGATAAGCGTTGGTTATGTACTGAATTATTCTTAATCTAAAATTAATTAGGCACTCCGTGGCAACGTTTATATTTTTTCCCGGAACCGCAAGGACACGGTGAGTTTCTTGAAACACCAGTATCTCGACTTACAGATCCAGATTCACTTGGAGCGGTGTATTTCAATTCTTGAGTTGGTTTATTGCTTTGCAGCCCTTTGGCTTCGACACCATCAGATTCAACGCTAACTTCCACATTAAACAAAAATCCGACCATCTCCTCTTTAATGGATTCCATCATCGCGGCAAATAATTCATATCCTTCTTTTTGATATTCAACAAGCGGATCGCGTTGAGCCATCGCACGTAAGCCGATACCTTCTTGCAAGTAATCCATTTCGTACAAGTGTTCCCGCCATTTTCGATCCAATACCGAAAGCAAAACTTTACGTTCTAATTCCCGCATTACTTCTGCAGTTATATTAGTTTCACGATTAGAATATTGAACTCTTGAGTCTTCCAACACTTTAGTTAGTAAATATTCATTGTCGATTCCAGCTCGACCACCGATTTCCGCTTCTACATCAGCGACTGTAAAGGAAATTGGGTAAAGCGATTTTAGCGCAGTCCACAAAGTATCCAAGTCCCAATCTTCAGGGAAGCCTTCGCCTGTAGCGGAATTTATATATGCGGAAATAGTGTCATCTATAAAACCAGCAACTTGTTCGCTGATATCTGCACCTTCTAAAACTTCACGGCGCTCCCCATATACAACTTCACGTTGTCGGTTCATAACATCGTCATACTTCAGGACATTTTTACGCATTTCAAAGTTTTGTGATTCAACTTGAGTTTGCGCAGATCGAATTGCGTTTGAGACCATCTTGGATTCAATCGGTTGATCTTCAGGAATTCCGGCAGCAGTCAAGAATCGCTCCACCATTGCAGAATTGAATCGACGCATTAATTCATCTTGTAACGAAAGATAAAATCGAGATTCACCAGGATCGCCTTGTCGGCCGGAACGACCACGCAATTGATTATCGATTCGACGAGATTCATGGCGCTCTGTTCCCAGAACATATAGCCCACCTAATGCGACAACTTCTTCATGCTCTTTGGCAACTGCAGCTTTCTGTTTTGCAATTTCATCTGGCCATAAACTTTCATATTGTTCGGCGTTATCTACCGGCGAAATACCTTGACGTTGTAATTCAAAATCTGCCATAAATTCTGGATTTCCACCAAGCATGATGTCAGTTCCGCGTCCAGCCATATTTGTTGCGACCGTTACCGCACCAAGAGTTCCGGCGCGGGCTATTACAGCGGCTTCACGTTCGTGCTGCTTCGCATTTAAAACTTCGTGCGGAATTCCTTTTCTACGGAGCGTTTGCGAAAGTACTTCAGATTTTTCAACACTTACAGTGCCAACTAATACTGGTTGTCCTTTTCGATGCCGTTCAACTATATCAATTGCAACTGCTTCAAATTTTGCATCTTCGGTTTTGTAAACTAAATCTGCTTGATCGATACGTTGCATATCTCGATTTGTTGGAATTGGAATGACACCAAGCTTGTAAATTTGCATGAATTCAGAAGCTTCAGTCATCGCCGTACCGGTCATTCCGGAAATTTTCTCGTAGAGTCGGAAATAATTTTGCAAAGTAATTGTGGCTAACGTCTGGTTCTCATCCTTAATTTCAACTTTCTCTTTTGCTTCTAGCGCTTGATGCAAACCTTCACTGTAGCGGCGGCCAGAGAGCATTCGACCAGTATGCTCATCAACAATAAGTAATTCACCGCTCATTACAACGTAATCTTTGTCTCGCTTGAAAAGCTCTTTTGCACGGATTGCGTTATTTAAGTAACCAATCATGGGAGTGTTTACTGATTCATATAAATTTGCAATCCCTAAAAACTCTTCCACTTTAGTGACACCTGCGTCCAAAATTCCGACAGTTCTTTTCTTTTCATCTACTTCATAGTGTGTATCGCGGGTTAGTCGCGCAACTATGTTTGCAAATTCAACGTACCATTTTGTAGCTTTATCAGCAGGACCGGAGATGATTAATGGAGTTCGAGCTTCGTCAATAAGAATCGAGTCCACTTCATCGACGATCGCATAATTATGATTCCGTTGTACGCAATCTTCTAAAGACCAAGCCATATTGTCTCGTAAATAATCAAATCCAAATTCATTATTTGTACCGTAAGTTATATCCGCAGCGTATTGTTCTCGGCGTTCGCTCGGGGACATAGATGCAAGAATTACGCCAACTTTTAAACCTAGAAAACGATGGATTCGCCCCATCCATTCGCTATCGCGTTCAGCGAGATAATCATTTGTCGTCACAACATGTACGCCGTTCCCGGGTAGCGCATTCAAATATGCAGGCAAGGTTGCGACTAAAGTCTTTCCTTCGCCAGTCCGCATCTCTGCAATATTCCCGCTATGAAGTGCAGCGCCGCCCATAATCTGAACGTCGTAATGACGTTGTCCCAATGTTCGTTTTGCGGCCTCGCGAACCACAGCAAAGGCTTCCGGGAGTAATTCATCTAACGTTTCACCAGCAGTTAATCGGGTACGAAATTCATCGGTCTTGGCACGTAATTGATCATCAGTAAGCAATGCGATTACAGATTCTTCACTATTAACTTCAATCGCTATTTTTTGCAGTCGCTTGAGGGTGCGACCTTCGCCCGCGCGGAGAATTCTGTCGAGTATCGCAACCATTGGGCTATGGTATTCGCATTTGGTGCCGCGATGCACACGCAGCAATCGCACCAATTACTGTGATTTTGCTGGCTTCTAGCGCAGAAATCGCCGATTTCAGGGTTGCACCGCTGGTTATTACATCATCGACTAGTAGAACATTGATAGGTAGATTTTTATATTTGGCGATCACTCGTTCATCTACAAAAATAGCGGAATTCATATTTTGTTCTCGCTCTAGCGCGCTCAACCCAGATTGATCCCTAACATGAGATTTTTGAATCAACATTGGAGCAATGGGTTCCGTCAAAAATTTTATAACTGAAATATCGGGAGTTTTCAAAAAATCATGAACTAGATTAAATAAATAATCGCCTCCTCGCCTGCGGTTTGCGGCTCGAGCAGAAGGAATTGAAATTAGAATCGTGGATCTTGGAATTGTTTCAATTCGCGCCAATTGTTTAAGCGCCGCTCCTAAGCCAATTAGAATGCACTCTCGGGCAGTTTTTAGATTATCTTCTTTTGCAGATAAAACAATACTTGCAACACGTTCATCGTAGGGTATTGCCGCGGACACTTTACGATTTAGAATTAAAAAATCTCGATAAGAATTCTGCCATCTAAATTTGCATCTTGAGCAAAGCGAAATATCTGGCTTGTCGCACATTAAACAGTATCTTGGATAAACTAGGGTTTTAACTGAATTAAGAAAACTTTGCATTCATTTACTATCTCAGAAAAGAACTATGGTTAATTTCTAGGTAAACAAATTATGAACTAATCTAACTTTGTGGATTAAATGGCAGCTTCAATAACCGCTATCGGTTCCGAATCAATCCTGCCACCTCTCTTGCGCGGTAATGTAAGAACAAATTGCGCACCTTCGCCCAATTTTCCCCAAGCTTTGAGTGTTCCATTATGAAGATGAGTATCTTCTTGAGCGATAGAGAGTCCTAACCCGGTTCCGCCACGTATCCGTGCTCGGGACGGATCAGCTCGCCAAAATCTCTCAAAAACGCGAGAAACTTGCGATGGTTCAAGCCCAATTCCGTAATCACGAATACTAATTGAGAGTGCAGAATCATTTGATTTGATGACCACATCTACTGGCTTTTCATTAGCGTGGTCAATCGCATTTGTTAGTAAATTCCGCAGAATCCGCTCAATTCTGCGTGCGTCTACTTCAATTAATGAATTCGATAAATCTTTTTGTAAATTTACGATTACATTCTTCTCTACTGAAATCAGCGCTAAATCCGAGATACAGCGAGAAACCATTTCGTTAATATCAATTTCACTAATTTCCATTGCAGCCTCAATTGCGTCAAATCGACTAACTTCTAATAAATCAGCTAGCAAGAGCTCGAATCGGTCGATTTGGGATTGCAATAATTCGGCGCTCCTGGAGATATTGGGTTCGAATTTTTCTCGGTATGCATAAATTAAATCAGAGGCCATTCGAATAGTTGTAAGCGGAGTTCTCAATTCATGCGATACATCTGATACAAACCGTTGTTGAACTCTAGATAAATTTTCTAACTGCTTAATCTGTTGCTCGATTGATGCTGCCATGGCGTTAAACGAAATTCCTAATCGAGATATCTCATTTTTTCCGATTACTGTCATTCTTCTATTTAGTTCACCTGCCGTAAATTCTTCAGCTATCTTTGCGGCAGACCTCACTGGTGAGATAACTTGCCGAATAACTAACCAAGTGATACCGATAATTAAAATGAGTAAAGCAAAGCCAGCAAATAGCAAATAACGCTTTACTAATTCGAGAGTTTTAGTTTGACTTTCGAAGCTAAATAGAAAGTAAATATCATATGGTCCGACGCGTGGGATACTTATCTTGTCACCTACAACAATTCCTGGAACCTCATTTCCATCTACATATTGAATTGTTGAAAGTGCCCAAAGCGGTTCGCTACTATTTAAAAGTCGATCCCGTAGTTCCAATGGAATTGATTCATAGGAGACGCGATTGGAAACTGTGTCGATTGGCACAGCAGGGTCCAGATTTTTTGCCGATCGAATTAAAATCACTTCTCGGCCTGTGTCGGTAGCTCTTATGGATTTCTTGGCATTTACTACTTCTTGAGCAATTTTTTTCAAGGCAGTGTCTGTGCTGCCACCACTGGTAAACCTAAATTGAGCAGAATAAACAGCTAGCGTAGATTCTGAGAGTGAAGATTTAATTTTTTCATTTACTACTCCAGCAGATATTAGATGAAAAAGTGTTGTGCCTACGATCCATAAAACAAGCGCGGTCAAAACCAGAGTTGTGCTCAAAACTCGTAACGTTAATGAACTTCTAAAACCTTTTAGAATATTGATTTGGCGCACAGTTAGTGGCCTCGAGATCCAGAAGCTCCTGCTTTGTAACCAATGCCACGAACGGTAGTTATGATGGTTGGATTTTCTGAATCGTGCTCAACTTTTGCGCGCAATCTTTGAATGTGAACATTTACTAATCGAGTATCAGTTGAATGACGATAACCCCAAACTTCACTCAATAGCGCTTCTCTAGTGAAAACACGTCCGGGCTCTTTAGCAAGGGCAACTAATAGATCAAACTCTAATCTAGTTAATGGAATCTCTTTTCCACCACGTGTAATCGTATGTTCTAATACATCGATAGCAATATCGGCTAACGATAAATTCCCAGATAGCTCGCCGGACGTTCTACGTAATCGAGTGCGGATGCGTGCCACTAGTTCTGAAGGTTTAAAAGGTTTAACCATATAGTCATCTGCGCCAGCTTCTAGTCCAAGCACAACATCATGCGTATCGCCCTTGGCGGTAAGCATCACGATTGGAACTCTTACCGAGAATTCTCTGATTTGGCGACAAACTTCGATTCCATCTAATCCAGGAAGCATGACATCGAGCAATACTAAATCTGGTGGATTATTTCGAAAAACATCCATGACTTCATCGCCACGACTTACTAAATCAACTTCAATGCCTGCGCCGTTTAATACGATTCCCAACATTTCGGCAAGGTCTTGATCATCATCAACGACCAATACCGATGTCATTTAGCTACCGTGTTCCCAAGAGTTCAGATAGGAGAATTGCTCCGGAGTTAAAGTATCGATCTCGCCACCCATACTTTGCAACTTTAAGCGAGCGACTTCTTTATCGATTTCAGTTGGAACGTTATGCACGCCTGCAGTTAGCGAGCTGGCAGCCTTAACTAACCATTCAGCAGTTAGCGCTTGATCTGAGAAAGACATATCCATTACAGCGGCTGGGTGTCCTTCGGCAGCACCTAGGTTTACTAATCGACCTTCTGCAATTAAAAGAATTCTACGATCGTCAGCTAATACGTACTCATCGGTTTGATGGCGAATCTTCTTGTTCTTTTGCTTTGCAAATTTCTCTAACCAAGCCACATCAATTTCAATATCAAAATGGCCAGAGTTAGCGAGAATAGCGCCATCTTTCATCATTGAGAAATGTTCAGAGCGAAGAACATCACGGTTTCCAGTTACAGTAATAAATACATCACCGACTTTTGCAGCTTCGTACATTGGCATAACTCGATAACCTTGCATCATCGCATCAAGTGCTTTAGTAGGATCAATCTCAGTAACTATAACTTCAGCGCCCATTCCTTTACCACGTTCGGCAACACCTTTGCCGCAGTATCCAAATCCAGCTACAACCAGAATTTTTCCAGCTAACAAAGTATTTGTTGCACGGAAAATAGCATCCAGAGTGGATTGTCCGGTTCCGTACCGATTATCAAACATATGTTTGGTATCAGTATCATTTACCGCAATCATTGGAAAAGTTAACGCGCCATCTTTTGCCATTTGATGCAATCGAATTACTCCAGTTGTGGTCTCTTCACATCCTCCGACAATAGTTCCAAGTAATTCTTTCCGAGTGGTGTGCAATGTATTTACTAAATCACAGCCATCATCAAAAACTTGATGTGGTTCGATATCTAGTGCTGCATTTATATGCTTGTAGTAACCATCACGGTCCACCGCGTTACGTGCAAAAACAGAAATCCCATACTCATGTACTAATGCTGCGGCTGTGTCATCTTGAGTTGAAAGTGGATTAGACGCACATAGCGCAATTTCAGCACCACCTGCCTTTAGGGTGCGCATTAAATTCGCAGTCTCGGTAGTTACATGCATGCATGCTGCAAGTCGAACGCCTGCAAATGGTTGTTCCTTAGCGAACCGTTCACGAATCTGGGCCAGTACTGGCATGTTCCGCTCTGCCCATTCAATCCGCTTCTTACCTTCTGCGGCGAGCGATGCATCTGCGATGTCATGTTTTGGAATAGCCATAGTTGTTGGGTTCACTTAAAAAATCTCCTTATTAGACGAACTTTTAGCCTTGCAAGACCTGCGTACTTTACCGCGATTTGATGTACTTCAGCACCTCGTCGCGAATTTTGACCATATCGCGCTCGGTCTCGCCTTCAGCATTAAGCCTCAACAATGGTTCGGTATTAGAAGCTCGGACGTTGAACCACCATTTATCACTGGTCACAGTCAATCCATCCAGATGGTCAAATTCTAAGTTGAGCAAATTCTTTTCGCTTAAATCACGGTAATGGTTTTCAATGAAAGCAACGGCAGCGACTTGATCTTTGACTTCTGAATTTATCTCGCCACTAGATTCATATCTTTGATACGGCTTAAGTAACTTAGATAATGGTTCAGAACTTTCTTGTAGCGCCGCAATTGCGTGCAGTGCCGCCAGCATTCCAGAATCGGCTCGCCAGAACTCTTTGAAATAGAAATGACCCGAATGTTCGCCGCCAAAAATCGCGCCGGACTCTTCCATCATTTTCTTTATGTAAGAGTGGCCAACTCTGCTGCGTAGCGGTGTCCCACCGTTTTCTAAAATAACTTCCGGGACTGCTTTTGATGAAATTAAATTATAAATAATTGGAGATCCTGGTCGCTTCTTTAATTCCCGGTCAGCAATTAGAGCGGTAAGTGCTGATGGTGAAACTGCAAAACCTTTCTCATCTACCAGGAAGCATCGATCAGCATCACCATCAAATGCCAACCCAATATCGGCTCGCTTTTTCTTGACCAGTTTCTGCAAGTCAACCAAATTTTCTGGAGCGATTGGATTCGCTTCATGGTTTGGAAACGAACCGTCGAGTTCGAAATAGATTGGAGAAATTTCAGCATTAATTCGAGACATTACTGCGGGGGCGGTGTGTCCAGCCATTCCATTACCAGCATCTATTGCGATCTTTAATTTACGTCCTTTTTTAAAGTCATGATTAAATAGTGAAAATAAATAATCACCATATTCCTCCAACATATCCCTAGATGTTTCGACACCTACCGGACGATTAGAAATCGGCATTCCATCTGCTATCGCATTTCGAATCCAGACTAATCCAGATTCTTTGCCAATTGGTCGAGCCCCACTTTTGCATAATTTAATTCCGTTATACGCGGCTGGGTTATGGCTAGCGGTAAACATCGCTCCCGGAAAATTAAGAAACCCCGCAGCAAAATAGAGTTGATCGGTCGAAGCTAGCCCAATTCGTAAGACATCCATCCCTTGGGATGTGATGCCATCAGAGAATGCGTCTGCGAGATTAGTTGACGATGGCCGCATATCTTCGCCGATTATGACAGTTGCTGGTTCACGTTCTAATTCTAAAAATCTTGCAAAAGCCGACCCAACGGCAAATGTAAAATCTGTTGTTACTTCAATATCGACTAAGCCACGAATATCGTAAGCCTTAATAATCTTGTCGAGTAAATCGGTATTCATCATGAAGGCAGAACGCGTAAGTGCCCTCGTCGACCAACTTCTTGTTGCGGCACTTGTTTGGCAGCATCTTCTGTTTTTACATTTTCATTTTTTCCAACGTTTCGAATTGCATCCGCAATCACCATTAAATCATCCTCGCTAGGGCCCATATTTTTTAGATCTGGAGAATGTTGTAAGACAGTCCAACCCATTGGTACTGTCATTTTTTCACTATGCATCTCACATAGATCATAGGCGTGTGGTTCCGCATAAGTTGCTAACGGCCCAAGTACTGCAGTCGAATCCGAATAAATATAAGTTAAGGTCTTAATCGCACTCTTGCGACAACCAGACCTTGAGCAAGTTCGGTTTAACGCACGCGAACGTGCGGTGGGCGAGTCGCTAGAAGTCATGCCGAAAGATTAGTGGGTCTAGCTGCCAAAAGTTGGGATTTACTCACGCACGCTCACTTGGTTAATTCTAAAATACTAGGAAATAATTGCAATATTAGAAATTGGTAGACTTGAACTTTCTAAAGTTGATCCAGTCTTAAACGGTAGAAATGCGATTCCCGCAGGTGAGCGCCAAATTAATCCGCCACCTTCGAGCGGAACTGAAGTTCGCAATGAAGTTACCTCAATTAAGCGGGTATTTGGTGGCACCTTCCAGTTCATCAAGTCACTAGCGTGAATAATTTTGCTAAAGGACTTATTTCTATTATCACTCCATTTGATGTTTACATCAATTGCCGAACCAATCATTGTAAGAGTTGGCTCTAAGCCATCGATGTTTAAAGAGGCTTGAGTGAGAGCTCCGCTAGGTGTGCTCCAAAGGAAATCTCTTAAAGTTTTACTCTCTAAATATGTGTAGACACCAGCGACTATTGGTTGGTCACTGGTTATTTTAATTCCAACCGAAGTTTTGCCTAGATCAATATTCAATGGAAGGTCTTTAACTACGCCAGCTTTTAAATTGATTGAATCAAACCCAACTGGAGTAAATACTCCGTCGCTTCCAACAACTTGCAGATTTACCGTTGCATTTGAATCAAACGGGGCTAATAATCGTACTGAATGAGTAATTTTTCCGTTTTTTCCAGCGTTTGTAATTACACCAGCTATCGATAGATTTGTTTTTGGAGCTGACTGAGAATTAACAAAATCGCCTCCGTAGAATTTCAAACCTTTCTTTCGTTCGTCAAATAGATAACTCGTTACCCGCCCTGATCTGGTTTGCAGATGCAGTACAGTGCTTTCAGAACCAGGTGAAAGTGAATCAATCCGAATATTTACTTGTAAATTTTGTTTGATTGTAATTGCCCGAGTAGTGACGCCATTTTTTTCACTAAACGTTGATATATCTACGATTGCTTCATTTGCGCCACTATTTACAATGGATAACATGGACTGGCTAGTTAAACCACCAGACCCACCGACAAACCAAGAATCAGCAATGCCGGCAGTACAAATTGCGGCACCAGTCCATGATGAACCTTTGCTTTGAATTACGGCAGTTGTTGCACGATTCCCTGTTACCAGCATTGGATTTTTAGTAATTGCCGGCGAATTACTGCCAGGTTTCCTAAATTTGAGAGCGGCTTTACCAGATGCAATTTCTCTAATCTTTATGCTCTTACTTGGTAGCAATGCAATTTCACTTCCAGAATTAGCAGATGCCGGACAGACTGTGGCTGGAAAGCTCTGGGTTAATTCTATTTTCTTTGTTTCCGCTGGCCAAAAAAATGCAACTAAAAAAGTAATTATCAGGAAAGATAAATAGGGCAATAAGCCAAACTTCTTCATGCCAACTCCTCATCAGCAAATTCTCGTTTGCGCCGTCTTCCTGGAGTGGCGAGCACGATAATGAAGATCACCAAAATCGCTTGTAGTGAAATCCAGGCTCTTCTTGAAGTTCCATCATGATAAACAATTACATCACCAGAGTTAGGGACTTTGAACGTTGGTAACCCGGATTGATTTTCTACTAATTTCATAGCCAAACCGTTAAATAGGAGTTTCCATCGGCCATCAAAATTTTCACCAATCACAACAGTTCCGGCTCCTGGAACGGTTGCTTGAGTACCAACTGTTCCACTGACCATTCCAACTAATCCATCAGTTTCGGAGAGGTATGAAATGCGATTCCGTGCGCTACTAATTTTCCAAGAAATCCCGTCTCGAGTTGCAGAGAGGCGTGTAAACCCGCCAATTCCATCAATGGTTCGAACGACTTCATTATCAACTGGATTGGCCATGAAGACATATTTGATTCCAAACTCTCCCAAATATTTACTGCTAGTAACACCGCTACCATTCACTAAGTTTCTTACTGCTGAATCCACTAAATAATTAGATCCAAATGAAATATCTGGATCACCTAATTCAATACCCGCGTCTCTAGCCACAAAAAAATTAAGAATTTCGTTTTCTTTTACAAAAACTAACGTCTTATAGCGTTCATCAGTTTGGGCACCTGCACTTAAGAATGCTGGAAGTGGTGAAATATGACTTGCAGTTACTTGCGAGTTAGCGCCGTTTGAAACCCACCAAGATGTAGCGAGCGTCAGGTAGACCGCTGAAACTAAGGAAATTAAAAAGAGTAAAATATGTCGAAAATTGAAATGTGAATTTGTTAATTTTGGAATATGTCGATCCGAAAGAATTACTCCAGCAACAATTGCACTCAAATTTGCGAAAGTTAAAATACTTCCAGACCATGGATGGAAATGTACCGAAACCCCGTTGCCTGAGATTAGAAAAACATTTGTCAGTAGCGCAAAACCGATTAAGAAAACTGCGAGTTCTCCGTACTCGCGAGTTTTGGCGCTAAACAATCCAATTACTGCGAATGCCAAAACTGGCGAAATTATCCAGAACGGCAAACTACCAATACCGCCTGGATTGGTAAGTAAAGTGCTTAAAGCGCTGCCACCTGGAATAGGAATACCTGGGTTGAGTAGAAACCGCGATGGATTTCGAATCAAATTTAGCGACCAAGGTAGCGTTAACAGGATTGGAGTTAAGAGTAAAAACTTCCACTTAAATACTAATTCTTTATATATTGATAGAAAATCGCTCTTTGTTTTCACTCTTCTTAAAAGAATTATTATTTCTGGAAGCGAACGCAATAATTGCCAAAAAAATATGGCAAGAAAAGCTGGTGGTGCGAAAATTAATATAAAAGTATCGAATAGAGCAAACGCGGCTAACTTTTCCCAAGAATGTGATCTCAGGTCACGCCTAGAGAGCAAGTTAGTGAAAAAGAATGGCGCGAGTAAGGCAATTAAAATTGTTCCGAACGAACCAGTATTAGTCGCAGCTAACATTGGTGGTGAAAACGCATAAAGCATTGCAGCTATGAATGCAATGATTCGAGATTCCGTTATTTTCCTAGCAAGCCGATAGACAATCACCAAAGCAAGTGGAACCGCTAATATAAAGAGTAGAGCCATAAATAGCTTTATATTTCCCAATAGTGCAATCGATGAAAATGCAAGCAACAGTATCCAAGGTGGCGCACTTGAACTCGAACCAAGACCAATTGGATGCCAAGAATCAATATATTTCTTATATAAATCAAAAGCGCTAGCCGGTGCAGGTGAAAGCGCGCCACCGGCAAGTGATCCAAATCGATTGCGAGACGCAATTAGCGTCAGAATTAGAATTAAGAAAGTTAGTGGGTAAATTGGTCGCTTTAAGAGTGCGCGAAACTTAAGAAATTGTTGACTCGTATTTTCCACTTCTTCGGAATCTTCATTCCCTAAATCTATTGTGGGCAGCGTTAACTCACTACGTTCCTCAATTGTTTTCCGACTCTCGCCAAAACGAGAAATTGCGGCACGGGAGCGTTCGATTGCCAATCGAAGTTGACTGCCTCGAGGAGGTACAAAACGAGCGACAGTCCTCGGTGACAGAAGCCGAGTTTTCTTTCGATTCTTACGTGCTTGGTAAATTAAATTAGGACGAATAATAAGTAGACCAACCGCTGCAATCTCATCTGCAGCATATCCCGGGAGTTTTGCAAATAAATATCCAATTGCTCGAACTAATGCTGAAGCCAATAATTGCACTCCAAGAATTGGAAGCAGCCAATTTGAAGAGTTAGCCAAAATAACATATGCAGCATTTCTTCGATCTAGCAATAAAGGTCTATGTAAGAATGCTTCTGAAACATCGACAGATCGACGTTCCGATGCAGCGGCTTCGGCATGAAAGATAACGGCGTTCGATACCGATATAACTGAGTGACCTGCTACGTTGGCGCGCCAGCCAAAATCAACGTCGTCTCTAAATAGCGAGAGGTTTGGATCTAAACCACCTAGTTCTTCATAAACATCTCTACGGATTAAGGATCCGGCGGTACTTACGGCCAGCTCTTCTTTAATACCATCTCGTTGGCCTTGATCTTGTTCGCGATATTCAAGTCCAGTCCAGCGCGCACCGTTGCCTGCGATGCTGACGCCAATTTCTAAAAGGTGGTTTCGATCATGCCAACCCTTTATTTTTGGTCCAGCGATTGCGACTGTTGGGCGATTCTCAATTGCTGCCAATAATTCAGCGAGCGCATTCTTGGCTGGCGCAGAGTCATCATGAATTAACCAAATCCATTCGGTAACCGATTCAGAATTCTTCGATGGATATTTAAGAAGTGCTTCATCAATTGCATCACCAAATCCAGTACCACGTGACATCGAAAGCGTTGTGATTCCTGCACTTCGCAATCGTTTAGCAGATTCATCTTTAGAGTCAGTATCGATTGCAATTACCCGATCAATTTTTCGCGATTGCGAAGTTAGCGCTGCAACAACTTCGGTAATCCAGGTTGCGCCGTCGTGGGAAACTAAAACTGCAGTTACATATTGATTTACATCAGATTGCTTGCTTGCCATAGTGTTTGCACCACCTTTGGCACTAAAGTTGAAGTTACGCTGGACGTCGTTTCAATCTGCGCCGTTCGCGTTCTGATAATCCGCCCCAGATCCCAAATCTTTCATCGTGAGCTAGTGCGTACTCGAGACATTCTGAGCGAACTTCACAAGACATGCAAACGCGCTTGGCTTCTCTGGTTGAACCACCTTTCTCAGGAAAGAAAGCCTCTGGGTCGGTCTGGGCGCAGAGCGCACGTTCCTGCCAAGAGAGTTCAACGATCTCGCCATTTCCTAATTGGATGCTGGGGCCGCTATTTACGTGCTCAACTCGGCGAAGTTCAGACATCTATAGATCTCCTAAGCGGATGGGCCACCTCTCCGGCGGCGCTATAAGGTGAATTACACGCGTGTTATTCGTTTGAGTCAAGTCGGATTCGGGGAAAATCCAAAGTTTTTTAGTGGTCAATATCCAATTATTTCGGAGTTCGCCTCCGTATTAGCGGCTATTTTTGAATTTGGGGCCACAATTCCATCAATTATGCGGCAATTATCACCTATTTTTGCGGATTCGAAAATAATTGATCCGATAATTTCACAATTATCGCCGACCGATACGCCTTTTGAAATTACGGAGCCGCCCGTAATTTTTGTCGACTTTCCAACCGTGACATCTCTTGCAATCACCGCGGATCCGTTATTTTCGGGGGTAGCTGGAGATCTCATTTTCGACATGACTAAGTCTTTCGAAGCAGTGATTAGGGCTGTCGGAGTACCAATATCTAACCAATAACTTTGATCCACGAAGCCTTTTACAATTAGTCCACGCTTTAATAAATCCGGAAATGTTTCGCGCTCTACGCTGATGACTTTTTCGGCGGGGATGATTTCAAATACCGAACTATCAAAAATGTAGCAACCGGCATTAATTAAGTTTGTTACTGGGTTTTCCATTTTTTCTAGAAAGGCAAGTACATTTTTATCGCTATCTAATGGAACGCAACCAAAAGCTCTGGCATCCTCAACTTCTGTTAAGAAAAGGGTAACTGCGGCCTTTGAATTCTCGTGGAAAACAATCTGAGCTTTTAAATCGTGCCCACTTAGAACATCTCCATTAAAAATGACCACGGAATCTCCGGGTTGTAAATTCAAGACTTTGCTGGCATTTTTTATTGCGCCACCAGTTCCGAGAGCTACTTCTTCAACAGCATAATGAATTTTCATGCCTAGTTCAGAGCCATCGCCAAAATAAGGTTGAAAAACTTCGGCCATATAAGAAGTCGCTAATGCAATTTCGGTTATGCCAGCTTCCTTCGCTTTAGCTAATTGATGAGCAGTAAAAGGCACGCCGGCCACTTCTAACATCGGCTTAGGAGTCTCTCTAGTTAGCGGCATCAATCTGGTGCCTTTTCCACCAACTAACAAAATGGCCTTGACGCTCATTATCCCTGCCGAATTCGATCTGCTGCTGCAGCAATATTTTTATCGGTGGCAGTAAGTGAAATTCGAAGATGCATCTTTCCCGCTTCGCCATAAAAGCTGCCAGGTGTGGCTAATATTCCACGTTCGGCAAACCACGAGACTAATTCCCAATCGCTTTCACTTCTAGAGCACCAAATATATAAACCAGCATCCGAGAATTCTATTTTGAAACCAGCGCTCTCCAATGCGGAAACCATTACTTTGCGACGCGCTACATATTTTGCTGCTTGAAGGTGAACATGAGTTTCATCGCTAAGCGCTGCGACCATTGCTGCTTGAACGGGTAATGGCATCATCAATCCAAGATGCTTACGAACTTCGAGTAGTTCATTAATAATTCTTGGATCACCAAAAATAAAACCGGCTCGGTATCCAGCTAAATTCGAACGCTTGGAAAGTGAATGAGCCGCAATGATATTTCGATTATCGCCATTTGTTAGGGAGAATATTGACATCGGCTTTTTTGAATCCGGAAATGGGACATAGCATTCGTCAACGGCTAAAACTCTAGATCCAATTCTTGCCCAAGCGATGTTTGCATTTAATTCCGCTGCGGAATGTACCCGACCAGTTGGATTTGATGGCGTATTAACCCAAGCTAAGTCTGCGTCCGGCCAAGCATCTGAATCGATATCAACCTCTACTACTTCACTTTTACTAATCAAGCCACTTACTTGGTATGACGGGTATGCAATTTTAGGTATTAAAACTTTTCGGGACTCAAGCAATGTTGGAAGCAAGGTAATCAGTTCTTTAGAGCCGATCGTTGGAAGTACTGCAAAATCTCCAGTAGCGCCAAGAATCTCTGTGGCGTAACGCTTTAGCGATTTCTGTAATTCAGCACTACCCGCAGTAGTTGGATAAGCAGGTGAATTAGCGTTTTCGCTTAATGCTTTTTGAATAAAATCTGGCGTAGCATCGACTGGAGTTCCGATTGATAAATCTATTATTCCCAGCGGATTGCTTCGCGCCTTATCCCCATAAGGAGCGAGCGCATCCCACGGAAAATCTGGAAGTTTCAGTTTCGTTATTCCGAAGCGGGTTTCTTCTGAATTGTCAGAATAAACGGATGGTCTTTACCGGTTGGTCCGGTTTTACTTGCGCCGCCAGGAGAACCGAGCTCGTCAAAAAACTCCACGTTTGCTTTATGGAAATCTTTCCATTTTTCGGGAACATCATCTTCGTAAAAAATTGCCTCGACTGGGCAAACTGGTTCGCAAGCGCCGCAATCGACGCACTCATCAGGTTGGATGTAGAGCATTCGATCGCCTTCATAGATGCAATCAACCGGACATTCTTCGATACAAGACTTGTCTTTAATATCGACACATGGTTCCGCAATTATGTAGGTCATCTACCGCTCCTTTTGCTCTGCCCAATTTTCGATCAGTTGGCAGGTTTCAACCTGCGAATACCCCGTAATCGTACAGAATAGGGCGGTATGGGGAAGCATCTAACTGGGGGTCAATCTGAAAAAGAATTGGCACCGCTAATTGGGGAACGGGTTAGCGTTCGCCTCTATGAAGATGGTGGCGGCTATCGAGATATTCTCGGTAAATTGGAGAGTTTTCACACTATTAGAAAGAAGGATGGCTCAACCGTAGAATTTAATCCCGCAAAAATTTCTGCACTTCGAGTTGTGTTGAATGCTGAATTTAGAGCTGGCACCGGCGCGCCGCTATCCTTGCGAATTTTAGATTTAGAAATTGCTGCCGCAAAAACCTGGCCAAGTGGCTCGCTAGAAGTATTTGGTAAATGGCAGATTCGAATCTCAAACGGATTTTCTTTCCGCGCTAATTCGGTTCTGCCCACTGGAATGGCACCTTATGGTGAGCCACCTTTTGAAATATCAAAATCAGTTAATTACGTCATATCAAAATATGATGAAAAAAAATTAGACCCGATATTCCATATTTCTTTGCCAATACACCAAGAACTTGATGATTATTTATCGCAAAATGGTTGGGAATCACTTTACGAAATTCTGGTGATGGTGGGCGATACCCGCGAACTTTCTTTAAAAGCTCCTACTGGTGAAGTTATCGAATCGAGGAGATTAACAGAATCTTGGTTAGATTTACAAGGAGACCGTAGTGTTAATGAAATTTTAGAAGGTTACCCATCAAAATTTATTGAACTAAATATAGATCGCAAAACTGTAGCTGTTGGTCGACTTTCCATAGCGGAAGGATGGGGAATTCTTACTCGAATTTACGTTGCTGAAAATCTAAGAAGAAGTGGATTTGGGATTGAAATTGTTTCAGCACTGGCTCGTTCAGCAGAAGCTGCAGGTTGTAACAAGCTTGCTTTGCAAGTTAACTCAGATAATTTAGTGGCAATAAATCTCTATAAAAAGCTGGGCTTTGAAACGCATCATACTTATCGGTATCGCAGGCTAGTTAAAACCAAGAGAGCAGCGGATTGTTGTTGATGGAAATGGTTCGTCTTTCGATTTACGATACTAAAAGCCGGTCAAGCAAAACAATAACCGCGTCAAATGGTCAGGAAGTCAGAATTTATTGTTGTGGACCCACAGTTTACCGTGATGCACATGTAGGCAACTTAAGAACTTTCCTATTAAGTGATTTGGTGGTCAGAACGCTTAATTATGCGGGAGTCCGCACTTTAGTTGTTCAAAACATAACCGATGTTGGTCATATGACTGAAAATCAAAATGAGGACAAACTCTTAAGCCAATCTGCTATCGAAAATATTGAACCATTTCAAATAGCTCGCAAATATGAAGATAGGTTCAAAAATGATTTAGTTGCGCTTAACATTAGGTCAGCTGACCATAATCCACGAGCAAGTGAATGCATTGCGATGATGCAAGACCACATAAGCAAATTGATGGATTGCGGCTATGCCTACATCGGTCGAGATCAAACAGTTTATTTCGCAGCGGAAAAGTTTCCAACTTATGGCGCATTAAGTGGAAATCGATTAGACCAATTAAAACCTGGCCATCGCTACGAATATCAGGAAGATGGAAGAAAGAGATTTCATGCTGATTGGGCGCTCTGGAAAACCGCAGGAAATCGAAACGAAATGGTTTGGGATTCCCCTTGGGGGCTAGGTTTTCCAGGGTGGCATATTGAATGTTCTGCAATGTCGATGCACTTTTTAAATGGAAATGTTGATCTACATATAGGTGGAATCGATCTGCGATTCCCGCATCATGAGAATGAACGAGCGCAATCTAATGCGCTGTTCAATCAGGATGAATCCGAAGTTGTAAAGCTTTGGTTACATGGCGAACACCTGCTTTTTGAAGGGAGAAAGATGGCAAAGAGTTCTGGGAATGTTGTTTTGATTTCTGATGTTCTCGCGAAGGGATTTGACCCGCTTGCAGTTCGATTTTGTTTCCTGGAGAATCGATATCGAAGCCAAATGGATCTTTCTTGGGAAAGTATTTCTGCGGCAAATCAAATTTTAAATAAGTGGCGGTCGAGTTGGCAAGAATGGAATATGAAAAACGAGATCACCGAAAGTGAATTATCTAGGACGTTTACCCAAGAAGTGCTCACGTTATTTGAAGCTGATTTAGATACTCCGCGAGCCATGCAATTACTGAGGCAAATCTATAAACGAACTGATTTGACTGATGGAGAACGAATTTATGCAATTTCAACAATTGATGCGCTCTTCGGGCTGGATTTAATGGCGCAACCACATCTAACCAAAACTATAACCTCAGAAATTACTAAATTATTAAATGCAAGACTAACTGCTCGAATTGATAAAAATTATAAATTAAGTGATGAAATAAGGTCGCAATTACATGAATTAGGAGTTGAAGTACAAGATAGTGGAAATAATCAGGAATGGAGTTGGTTAAATTAGTCTTTGACAACTGAAGCTAGGATTGCGGAAACCAGACCAAGGAAGATAAAGAAATTACCAATTTCGTTACCGAGGATTAAGATTTCATCACCATTACCGACACTTCCCGCGCGGGTTACTACCGCCAGCCAAGCCAGGGCAGCAAGAACTCGAACTGCTCGACCACGCCAGATTTTTCCAATTAACCTAATTCCAACAAAAATAGAAATTATTACGAATATCAACCCAAAAGGTGGCCATAGGTTATGAACTAAAACTGTGGCCACGCCAAGTGCCACCCCAGAAATAATCGACAGGAAGTACTTCATCGCAAACCTGCAAATAAATCTGTCTCACGACCGTTGGAGTCAAAGACTCCAGCTTTAACTCCTTTTACCAATCTATAAAACTCCTGCCCCCAAACTTTTAAGCCAAGTTGATTAGAAAGCGCAAAGAATGGTCCATCTAATGAAATCTGAGTTGCATGGGCCTTCATTGCTGCCATTTTTTTAGTTACATATGCTTCGCCATCAATAACTGTGGTTACCAACTCATCTGGCTTTGCAAAAGGTAAATCCTCTGCCTTCTCTGCGCCAAAAAAATCAGAACCCAATTCTTTCATTGCGCTAATTCCTTCAGCAATCACCGAAATTGGAATTGTGTTCCAATATATCTTTGAAATTTCCCAAATATCGCCCTCTCCAAAAGAGATTTCTGCTGCAAGTTCTGCCGCCCGCATTGCAACTCTATGTGCCTGAATATGGTCTGGATGACCGTAACCACCAATTTCATCATAGGTAACCATCACCTGCGGTTTAATTTCACGGATGATTTTCACCAATTCACCGGCAGCCAAATCTAAATCTACTTGCCAAAATACATCGCTACGATTATTTGGTTCACTTCCCATCATTCCGCTATCGCGCCAGTGAAAATCTGGGGCGCCTAAGAATCTAAAATCTGAAACTCCAAGAGCCTTCATCGCCGCTGCAAGTTCCTGTTCACGATGTTTTCCTAAATCGTCATCGTGAGAGCTGGCCAATTTAGAAAGCTCAGGCACTAGAACTTCACCTTCTTCGCCTCTGGTACATGTAACTAGAGTTACCGCAACACCTTCGGCAACATATTTCGCCATAGTCGCACCGTTATTAATAGTTTCATCGTCAGGATGTGCGTGAACTAGTAATAATCGAGCGGTTTCGGTCATTATCTCCCCTAGAAATTAACTACAAGAATGTAGTTAGAGCGTGACTTTAACCCATAGCAACAATTAATGTCGTACGATGTTGCCAATGAGTACCACAAATCCAGATAGCAAGAACGATAATCGCGCTCGGCTACCGCGCGACGAGCGCCGAGCCCAATTGCTTTCAGCCGCTCTAGAAGTATTTACGGCAGCTGGCTATCACGCTGCCGCTATGGATGAAATTGCAGATCGGGCAAATGTAAGTAAGCCCGTTTTATATCAGCACTTTCCTTCAAAACTAGAACTCTACCTAGCAGTTCTCGATGTTCATATTGATTCACTGGTCTTTGCTATTCAGACAGCCATTGCTTCCACTCCAGACAATTCGTCCAGAGTTAAAGCAACAATCGATGCTTATTTTGGTTTTATTGATAGCGAAGGCGAAGCTTTTAGATTGCTCTTCGAAAGTGATATGAGTGTTGAACCACAAGTCCGAGAAAGATTAAATCGGATGACCTACGATTGCGCGGCAGCAGTAAGCGCAGTAATTTCGTTAGATACCGGACTTCCAAAAGAAGCGTCCATGATTCTTGCGATAGGTGTGATCGGAAGCGCCCAGATAACGGCTCGGCACTGGTTGGATCGCGATGGAAAATTAAATCGGGAACAGGCGGCCAATTTAGTGACTAGCTTAATTTGGCGTGGAATTTCTGGATTCCCATTAAATCAAATTGAAAATAAGTAGTTCTGCAAAGAATTAAAGAAACGATAAGATTAAGTTATGACAACCAAAAAAAGCCCTACTAAAAGCGAGAACAGTTGCGAAGTCCGTATCTCAATTTCGGATTTAAGTCGAGAAGTTGAGTTAGAAGTAGCTCAATCTAAAGATGAGCTACTTGCGCGGGTTAATTCTGCTATTAACTCCGGTACCGCATTGGTTTTAGAAGACATAAGAGGTCGTCAAGTTGTTATCCCTGTAGCAAAAATAGGCTTTGTTGAAATTGGCGATCCAACTGAACGTAAAGTTGGTTTTGGCTCGATTTAGAGATTAAAGAAAGCTTTAATCGAATTAATCACCATCTCAAATGCAATTGCCGCTAAAAGCAACCCGGCAATTCGAGCAACTAGCATTACGCCGGATTCCTTAATTAATGAAACGATTTTGGTTGAGAACATTAAGGAAATACCAATCACTAGATGGACGCCGATAACCGCCAAAATTAACGCAACCCCACTTTTAAAATCATGGACTTTTTGCACGAAAAGCATGGTTGCCACTATTGCTCCCGGGCCAGCTAATAGCGGTGTTCCTAACGGAACTAGCGCCACGTTTACATCTTTTTGAGAAGCGCTATTTCCTTTCCCTCCTTGGAGTAACTCCAAAGAAACCAAAAGTAATAACAATCCACCGGCTCCTTGAAGTGCCGGAATTGAAATATTTAAATAGTTCAGAATTAATCGTCCGAAGAGCGCAAACAATGTAATCACAAAAAAAGAGACGGCAGCACCTTGCCAAGCTAATCGATTGCGAATTGCGGCTGGTTTGTTTTGAACTAAACTTAAAAATATTGGTGTGGCACCAGGTGGATCCATAATTACAATAAGTGTGACAAATGCCTGCAATCCAAAAGTGACTGCAGATACGTTATTTAGATTCATTTTCGTACCACCCTTCGAGCATTAGCTTTTGCCTCAAGTTTTTCCCATTGGTTTACCGCTGTTGTATTTTCTGCTAATTGATTTATTTTACCGCTACCGTGATAATCACTAGCGCCAGTTATTGCCAAATCGTAGGAATAAGCCACGCGCAGAAGTGAGGCTCTCTCACTTTCACTGTGATCGCGATGATCAATTTCAATTCCATCTAAGCCGGCTTCAACTAATCCACGCAAAGACTCTGCAGTTAAAACACGTCCACGATGTGATGCATAAGGATGGGCAATCACCGCTACCCCACCGGCAGCCTTAATTAACCGAATTGCAGCCTCCGGGGTCGGTGAATAATGTGAAACATAATACTTGGATCGATTATGCAGTAGCGCGGCAAATGCATCTTCACGATTTTTTACATGACCTTTTGCGATTAGTGCATCTGCCAGATGTGGGCGCCCTAACGTTGCACCTTCAGTAAGTTGGTCCAAAACTTCCTCAATTGAGATTTCAATTCCGGCTGCATTCAATTTTTCGATTATTCGATCCATTCGAGTTAACCGATTATCACGAGTTTTTGCTAATTCTTCCTGAAGCTCTAGGTTTTTCGAATCGAATAGCAAACCCAACATATGAACACTCACGCCATCTTCGGCTTGGCAGGAAATTTCCGCACCCAAAACTAAATCCATCCCAGTTTTTAAGGCGGTACGGGCGGAGTCCCAACCTGCAATTGTGTCGTGATCTGTCAGAGCAAGTACTGATATGCCAGCGCTTTGCGCTTTATGAATTAATTCCGCCGGAGAATCCGTGCCATCACTGATATTGGAATGGGTATGTAAATCAATCACGGAATCATGCTACGGGGTTAATGTTATTTTCCGCTAACGGCTTGCTCCGCATAACGAAAATTCCACATCCGATCAAGATTAAGATTATTCCCGGTATTACAGCGGCAGGTGGCACCTGGTCAAGCCACCAGAATGCCAAAATAGCGCAAACTGGAACTTCAAAAAATACTATTAATGAAACAACTGTCGGCGAAACTCTTTTCAATGTGAAATTAAACATTGTGTGTCCCATTACTTGTGCTCCAAGAAATAGGAAAAATAATAACATCCACTGATACCTAGAATAATCTATCAATTTATATTTATTAAAATAAATTAATGGAAGTACTGATACTGCGCATGACAAATAACAGATTGATGTATAAGTGGAAGTAGAAATTTTACGTTGTGCGTGCGAGCCAATCATTACGTAAATTGCAGACATAGCACCGCAAGCGATTGCTGCAAGATCACCGATAAAAGCACGAGTAGATAATTGAAAATCAATTCCGGTAATTAAAACTACGCCAGCAAATGAGATAAACATACCTATCCATGCACGACGTGGAATTACTCCTCCAAAAAACGTTACGAAAAGTGCGGCAAAAATCGGTTGCATCGCCGCGAGCGCAGTTCCAGTCGCTACGCTGGTTAATCTCATTGCGTAGAAGAATCCAACGAAATGAAGTGAAAGTGCTAATCCGGCAACAATCGCGAAAGCTATTCCGTTTCGATGTTCCGCACTGCGCCACTCTTTTGCCTTTATCGCAAACGGCAACATCAGAATACTGCCAGCGATATTTCGCCAAAATATCAAAATGAAGACTGGCATAACACTTAATGCGATTATTGGGCCGGATGTACCAATTCCAATAATCCCAATTAGCAATAATGGGATATCTCGTCCGGTGGGCATCTGAGTGTGGTTCTGATCTTTCACGGTCGCAAACGTACACGCGCCGAAGTCTTTTCAAGGTCTATCCTTTGCACCATGAGCGGGAATGTAATGGATCGTGTATTCCTCGCCCGGCTAGCAGGGACGGCAGTCTTTGAACCCAATGGGGATCAAGTTGGCAAGGTGCGAGATGCTGTGGCGACCCTCCGTACAAACAATCAACCTCCGCGAGTTTTAGGTTTAATTGTTGAGGTTCCACCTCGGCGCAGAATTTTTATTCCAATTACTCGAGTAACCTCGATTGAGAATGGCACAGTAATTATTACTGGAACATTAAACATGCGTCGATACGAACAGCGGCAAAGTGAAATGTTGGTAATCGGTGAACTTTTGGATCGCACTGTCACTTTAGTTAGCTCGGCAGAAGAAGTTTTAGTTGAAGACATTGCAATGGAAATCAACCGGACTGGTGATTGGTTCCTTACTCGAGTACACGTAATGAGAAAAGGACGAGGCTTGCGGCGTCGCGGGGCTTCTTCAACTATTGATTGGGAAGAGATTTCTGGAATTGCAACTCTGGAATCAAATCAAGGTGTAAGCAACTTATTAGCTACCTTGGCTAACTTGCGAGCGCCAGACTTAGCTTTGGTGCTACATGATCTTGCGCTAAAGCGTCGGGTTGAAGTTGCCCGCGCATTGGATGATGAGCGACTTGCAGATGTATTGGAAGAAATGGATGAAGCAGCCCGTGTAGAGCTTCTTGCGGAATTGGAAGGCGAGCGCGCGGCAGATGTGCTTAGTGAAATGGATCCTGATGACGCCGCAGATTTACTCCGCGAAATCGGACAAGAGCGCGCGCAAACACTTTTGGAGTTAATGGAGCCAGAAGAGGCTGCAGATGTACGACGTCTGATGCGCTATGAAGATTACTCTGCAGGCGGAATGATGACTACCGAACCAATTGTGTTGACTGCAGATACTTCAGTTGCGGAAGCGCTTGCAACTGTTAGACAGAGTGAAATTCCGCCTGCTCTTGCCTCCCAAGTTTATGTTTGTCGTCCCCCGCTCGAGACCCCCACTGGACGGTTCATTGGAATCGTGCATTTTCAAAGACTATTGCGAGAAGCCCCAGCAACTTTGTTGGGTGCAATCGTTGATATTACGACTACGCCATTATCTCCAGAAGTGCCGCTCAGTGAAGTTTCTTCCTATCTGGCAAGTTACAACTTGTTAGCAGTGCCAATAGTGGACCCGAATGACAGACTGCTCGGCGCGGTAACCGTTGATGACGTTCTTGACCATTTGCTACCAGAAAACTGGCGCAATGCAAACAATAGCGGTTCACATGATTCTGAAATTAGTAGCTCAAAAATGGAGGGATGAAGATGGCACGATATAAAGGTTTGGATACACCTCGTGAAGCTCGACGTTCAATTCGGCCATCATATGATCCAGAAACTTTTGGAATACTCTCGGAAAAATTCGCGCGCTTTTTGGGCACTGCGCGCTTCTTAGTTTACATGACAGTATTTGTACTCTCTTGGGCACTCTGGAATTCAATAGCCCCGGATAAATGGCGATTTGATAGCTATCCATTTATTTTCTTGACTTTAATTCTCTCACTGCAAGCTTCTTATGCTGCGCCGCTTATTTTATTAGCGCAAAATCGTCAAGCCGACCGTGACCGAATTCAATATCAAGAAGACCGCGCCCGTGATGATAGAAATCTTGCGGACACTGAATACTTGACTAGAGAGTTAGCAAGTTTACGAACTGCGATTGGTGAAATTGCAACGCGTGATTTTGTAAGAAGTGAATTACAGGATGCGATTGAAGAAATTGTTAAGAACTCAGGTACTAATCCCAAGCCGGACGCCAACTAAAGATTTGTTCCGCATCGTTAATTGATCAACTATTACTTCAATAGCTTTTGCGGCATTTGATTCAGGATTTCGAACCACCAATGGCATTCCGTTATCGCCACCTTCTCTTAGATTTGGATCGAACGGAATCTTTGCAAGTAGCGGTACATCTACGCCAACTAAGCTACTTAGTCGCGCGGCAGTAGCTTCGCCACCATCTTTTCCAAATAACGAAATCATTTCTCCGCAATGTGGGCATGGAAATTCTGACATGTTCTCTACGACACCAAGTAAGTGCTGCTTAAGCTGGTGTGCAATTCGTCCGGCTCGTTCAGCTACCTCAGCTGCGGCAACTTGCGGGGTAGTAACAACCAAGATTTCAGAAGCAGGAATTAATTGGCCTAGTGAAATTGCGATATCTCCTGTTCCTGGTGGTAAATCCAAGAATAGAAAATCTAAATCTCCCCAATATGCATCGCTTAGTAACTGTTCTAGAACTCGGTGCAATAGCGGACCACGATAGGCAATCGGATCAGAACGCTCAGGTTTAAACATCTCCATAGAAACAACTTTTACGCCATGCGCTTCTAACGGAATAAAAGTCTGGTCTATTGCAGTAGGTCGTTGCCCTGCTAGCCCCATCAAACGAGGAACGGAGTGACCATAAACATCAGCGTCAAGAATTCCTACTTTGAATCCACGCTTGGCTGTAGCGACTGCCAGATTTACTGTAA
This sequence comes from uncultured Bifidobacterium sp., assembly GCA_964567545.1. Classification (GTDB taxonomy): domain Bacteria; phylum Actinomycetota; class Actinomycetes; order Nanopelagicales; family Nanopelagicaceae; genus UBA7398. The sequence continues at coordinate 66,630 of CAZMNB010000002.1, forward strand.
CTGAAGATTTTCCAACTCCACCTTTACCAGATGCAATTCCAAAAACGCGCGTAAGTGAATCTGGTTGCGCGAATGGGATAAATTTTTCTCGGCCACCACTTAGAATTTTCTTCACTTCGCCGCGTTGTGCTTCGCTCATTACTCCGAAATTAATCTTGACATCAGCTACTTCTGGAATTGCAGTTACAGCATTAGTTATGTCGGTAGTGAGTCGATCTCGCATTGGGCAGCCAGAAATGGTTAAGAGAATCCCAAGAGTTGCAATTCCAGATTCAAATTCTACAGATTCCACCATTCCTAATTCAGTTAATGGTTTATGTAATTCTGGGTCTGATACTGTAGCAAGCGCTGCGTTGATCTTCGAAAGCGTCATAGAATTTCTGGGTCTAGTTTCGTTATTTTCTTAATCTCTTTGATTTCTTTAACGGTACCAGCATTATCTTCTATTACTTCATTTAAATGCTTTTTAATAAATGTTTTAGGATGTAAATCTTTAACATCTAAATCTTCAAATCCCGGCCCAAGATTGTCTCGAAGTTGCATAGTGGCAAACTGTGAAAGATTTCGAGCTTTCTTTAATAATTTTGCGGCATCCACAGCAAGTTTAGGTAATCGTTCTGGGCCAACTAGGAAAATCGCAAGAATCCCTAAACCGATCATCTCACCAGCACCGATATCAAACATGACCTAATACTAGGGTCAAAATTGTGGAGTACTCAACCCAGAGATTTTGCGTTAGTTTTTAGCGGCAGCTAAGGTAATTTTTACTGTAAATTCTTTTCCGTTGCGGGTATATGTCACTGAAATTACATCGCCCACATCGTGAGAACGTATTGCCACAATTAATTCATCTGAAGAATTAATAGCGATGCCATCTATTTTGATTATGACATCACCAGCGGCTAGCCCAGCTTTAGCAGCGGGTCCAGCAGGAACAACTGACCCAGAACGATCTGAAATCTTTGCGCCAGTCCCATTAAATGACGGATCTACCATATCCCCCATAATTGGATAAGTGGCTTTACCGTAGTTAATTAATTGTTCAGCAGTCT
>CAZMNB010000003.1:0-35281 GCA_964567545.1 uncultured Bifidobacterium sp.
GAAGAATCAGAAATAACGTTTATTAATAACTTAATTTGGTTTGACGATTTTACTCCTGAAATGGCAAAAGCGGTTTCTAAAAACAAAGATTCAGACCGAATTCTTTTCAATTTGACTACTGATTCCAATCTTGTAACGAGAATACAACATGATCCACTCTCATTTAGATTAAATCAATTGGTTCAACAATCGCTTTTTGTTAGCAAAACACCGAAAGAGCTGCTTTTTTCTTTGACACAAGCCTTTATTGCATTAATAGAAAATAATTTCACATCAGAAGCCTTTAGAATTCTTGCGGAATTAGGCGACGACCAGAAAGTTTATGAAACATTAAATAATCCAGAAGTTATAAAGGTAATTTCAAGAGTAATGCGTGAAGCAATTCACGGAGGTAATATTGAAATTTTAGACAAGTGGAATCGTGTCTCTCGATCATCAAAGGATGATAATCCCATTGCAAGAAAGTTCTTAGACACTTATATAGCCTATGTTAAGAGTGACTTAATTGAAATGAAAATTAGATTGCAAGAGCTGGAAAAATTAGTAATCGAATTCGGATTAGAGCAGAAGATGTCAATCGACATCAGTATATTTAGGTCTTTTCTATTTTTTTCTACTGGAAAGTTAGAAAGTTGTTTTGCTGAAATATTTAATAAATCTAAAAATGGAATTTATGAGTCTAATTTTGGCAATGGAAGTAGATTGTCATTTTTGAGAATTGTTACATGGGCCGCCATTATGCAGGATGACTCTAGTAAATTGAAAAAAATAATGAAAATAATTGATAATAAATCGCACGAATCATTAGATGCTCGAGATCAAATGGTCTTAGAGGCAATTCGACTCTTAATAGCCAGCTATTTCGGAATGATTTTTGAAGCATCAGATTTATTAGAGTTACTTGAAAATAAAGAATCGGAAATACTGTTCGGAGGCGTTTTTACTTTATTTGAAACTAAATATGTCAGGACAATGAAACTTGTTGAATTAGGCGAAAAATCCGAAGCCGTAAAATTGTTAATTAGTGCGAGTGATTCTGCGCTAAAGCACAAGCAATTGCCATGGGTAGTAATGTTTAATGGAAAAATAGTTGAGATTATGGCATCAGAGGGAAGACTAAAGGAGGCCTTTGCGCTTATTTTAGAAACGCGAGATCTTATTGATAAAGAGAGGCTTGGCCCAGAGATTCACTCCGTACTTGACCGATTTGAATTGATTATCAGATATTCGTTAGATGATAATGAGCGAATAGATGCTTTAATAAATCGGTTACCAAAGACATTTATTTCGCGTGAAGTGCGAGCAGGAACTTATCTTAAGCAAGGATCATCTAAAACTGAGGCAATTTTGAATGAGTTTGATAGATCAATTCCTAAGGAATTTATTAGCTATTCGATGCACATGGGGATGCACTATATGAACAGACCACCAATAGCAAAAGAACACTTCTGGCACGCTTTAGAATTGGGCTCTTCCATTGGATATTTTAATTATTTCTTGACATTTCCACCAGAAGTTTCGCAGGTTTTTATTTCAATTGCTAGCGAAAAGTCCACTGTCTTTTTGGAACGCTTAGCTCGTGAATTGGGTAGTCGAATGAGTAATCAGATAATTAATTCTGGCGGAGGCAGTAATTTAACTAAGCGCGAGGCAGATATCTTGCGACACCTTTCTACAGGATTGCCAATTAAAACAATCGCAGGGAACCTAAACATTTCCAGGAATACAATTAAGACTCACCTGCGAAATTTATACAGAAAACTAGAGGTAGCCGGCAGGCGCGAAGCGGTGGAAAAAGGACGGGAGTTGTTGAAGGTCTAGTTAATATTTACAATATATACCCTCATGATTCACTTCCCGTTCATAAAAGGTTTCAATAATACTCGAGTGAGCAATGAATTTGTCGCGGATACATCGACTCATTTAATTGATCGGGAGTTGAGCTGGCTAGATTTTAATCAACGCGTACTCGAACTTGCTGAAGATAATTCTTTACCGCTGCTAGAGCGAGTTAGATTTTTAGCAATATTTTCATCAAATTTAGATGATTTTTATATGATTCGGGTTGCGACTCTAAAACGGAAAATTGAAAATGGATTAAATCAAAAGAATACTGCCGGATTAACTCCAATGGAATTGCTAGATATGGTTTTGAATAAAAGTAAAAAATTAGCCGACAGACAATCATTTTTGTTTCACCAACAACTTAAACCAGCCCTTGCCACCCAAGAAATATCAATCATAAGTTGGAAGGACTTAAATGAGAATGAAGAGATATATTTGAAAGAATATTTTCTAAATACTATTTTCCCAGTACTAACCCCACTCGCAGTGGACCCTTCACATCCTTTTCCTTACATATCTGGGCTTTCTTTAAATTTGGCTGTAATTTTAAGACACAAAACTCAGAGTAATAAATTTTTTGCGCGAGTAAAAGTCCCTCCAGTACTGCCTAGATTTGTAGCGGTGCAAGAATCTGGAAAGTCTAAATTTGTGCCTTTGGAAGAAGTAATTGTTGCTAATTTGGAAGAATTATTTCCAGGAATGAAAATTGAAGATAATTTCACCTTTAGAGTGACTCGAAATCAAGATTTTGAATTGGAAGAAGAAGATAGTGAAGATTTACTTGAAACTATGGAGCAAGAATTATTACAAAGACGATTTGGTCCACCCGTTAGGCTAGAAGTTGATCAAAAAATTAAACCTGATTTACTGGCTCGATTAATCCTGGAGTTAGAAATTACTGAAAAAGAAGTAATTCATAGTCAAGATCCAATTGATTTAACTTGTTTAAACCAGATCGCTGATATCGATAAAAGAGATTTAAAATACCCAGCGTTTAGAAGTAGAACACCAAATTTGTTTTTAGAAACTGAGAGTGAAGATAGCGAAACTTTCTTTAGTTCACTTAGAAATGATGAAGTTCTGCTGCATCACCCTTATGATTCATTTACTGGTTCAGTTGTTAGATTTTTGGAGACTGCCGCCCGAGATCCGCAAGTATTGGCAATAAAACAGACGCTTTATCGAACTTCTGGAGACTCACCAATTGTTGATGCTTTGATTGAAGCTGCTGAAGCTGGAAAGCAAGTATTAGCTGTCGTAGAAATACGGGCACGTTTTGATGAATTAGCAAATGTTCGATGGGCTCGAAAACTTGAATCTGCTGGAGTTCATGTTGTTTATGGGTTAATGGGGATGAAAACTCATGCAAAACTATCACTTGTTGTAAGGCAAGAGACCAATATCTTGCGTCGTTATTGTCACGTAGGTACTGGAAATTATAATCCCAAAACCGCACGCATTTATGAAGATTGGGGTTTAATCAGCGCTGATCCAGAACTAGGCCATGATTTATCAAGATTATTCAATCAACTGTCTGGTTTTGTAGTTGACACCAAATTCTCAAGATTACTTGTCGCCCCGAAAGCGTTGCGTAGTGGATTACTTGAAAAAATTGAGACAGAAATCCAAAATGCAAAAAATGGATTGCCAGCAGGTATCCGATTTAAATTAAATTCATTGCTAGATGAAGCCTTTGTTGATGCGTTATATAGAGCTTCTACCTTCGGCGTAAAAGTTGATTTAGTCACAAGGGGTATTTGTTCATTAATACCAGGGATTCCAGGTTTATCTGAAAATATAAGAGTGCGTTCAATTGTTGGAAGGTTTCTTGAGCATTCCAGAATTTATGAGTTCACGAATGCTGGCGATAATGAGTTTTGGATTGGCAGTGCCGATTTAATGGAACGGAATTTAGATCGAAGAGTCGAAGCTCTCGTAAAAGTTGTTAAACCTGAGCATAAAGCAATTCTAAATTCTCAATTTGAAAGTTATTTTGCATCTGATATTGATCGTTGGGAGTTAAATCCAAACGGTAACTGGGAACGAAAAGATACGGACGAAAATGGCAAGAAAAACATTTCGCTCCATACCCGAGAAATTGATAAATTGAAGCGCTGATGGTTGGAAAAATTTTAGCGGCTGGCGCGATAGTTTGGCGTCGTAACGAAAGTGATGAATTAGAAATTGCACTTATACATAGACCTAAATATGACGATTGGTCTTTCCCTAAAGGCAAATTGGAAGAGAATGAAGTAGCCACTTCAGCAGCCTTTAGAGAAGTAATGGAAGAAACTGGTTTTTCAGTAGTTCTTGGACCATATGTTGGGGAACTAAACTATCAAACCAACGGAATAGAAAAAAGCGTTAAATATTGGTCCGCCAGATTCGTTGCTGTTGTCGGCATGCCAATGCAAAGTGAAGTAGATATTGTAAAATGGTTTTCTATAAGCGGAGCTGAGAAGATGCTTGCTCGCCCTGACGATATTGCAATACTTAAGAAGTTTATGAATTTCGATTTAGATACTAATGTGTTAGTTCTATTGCGTCATACTAAAGCACTTGATAGGAAAGAATGGGGTGGTGATGATGGTGATCGACCACTAATACAGTTTGGACAGTTGCAATCAAAACGTTTGTTAAGTACGTTGCAGGTTTACGCAATTGAAGAAATTCACACCTCAGTGGCAGTTCGATGTTACGAATCTGTTACGCCATTAGCACGTGGTCTTGGTTTAGATTTAATATTTGCAGAAGATTTGAGTGAATATGTTTACGCCAAACAGCCCGAAAAGGCTTTTAAATACATTGATAAATTGTTAAAATTAAATAGCAATGTAATTGCGTGTAGTCACAATCCAATTCTTCCTGAAATTGTTACAAAAATAGTTGAAAAATCGGGGGCTGAAACCACAAATACAAAATTAGAACCGGGCGATTCTTGGGTTATTCATCATATTGATAACGTGGTAACCGCAATTGATTTCTTAGCAGCACCGTTGGTGTAGTTTTAAACTTCCATCCAATCCATCCACTTAAGTACGATTCCCTCACGGAGTGCCCAAGGACAAATTTCCAACTGATCAACATCTAAATTTCTCATAACACTTTCTGCAACGTAAGCACCAGCAACAATTTGACGCGCTCTACCGGCAGAAACACCGGGTAAATCGGCACGATCTTCTAGCGTCATTTCCGCGAGCCGTGGCGTGATTTTTCGTAATGAATCAATCCGCAAATTTTTTCCGTTTCCCGGGATCCAATCGGTGCATAACCTTGCCAAGGTGCGAAAAGTCTTGCTGGTTGCGATAGCTCGATCAGTATTTTGATGCTGGACTAGAGCCGGTAAAATCTCGCTAAGTTTGTTCTCGATATGATCTCGCAAGTATCTCAAACTCTTTTTTGTGAACGGATCTCCCTCGAGTAGGTCTTTTGTGAGCCGTGCCGCACCAAGTGGTAGTGAAAAAGCAACATCTGGAGCTTCATTTACACCGACCGCTATTTCTAGCGAGCCTCCACCTATATCTAACATCAATAATCTTCCACTTGACCATCCATACCAACGTCTGGCCGCCAGAAAAGTGGTTTTAGCTTCCTCTTCACCAGACAAAACCTGAAGATCAATTTCATACTCATTATTAATTAATTCAATTATTTCACTGCCATTTTTTGCGTCACGAAGTGCTGAAGTCGCAAACGGTAGTAATTCTTTAGTTTTCGCGGCCTGGGCTTCTTTTAATGCGCGCCCAATGCAGTCTCGTAGCGCTTTAACGCCATCCATTGAAATATTTCCATTGATATCTAAGTAAGAAGTTAATTGCAAATCTTCTTTAAAATTTGATGTGGGGTTTGGTCGCGCACCGGGGGCGGTGTCGACTATCTGTAGATGGACAGTGTTTGAGCCAACATCTAAAACTCCTAATCTCATTTATTGAATCCTTCAATTTTCAATTCATAAGCCTGATTGGAAATTTTCTGACGTTGTAACAAATAATTTTGACTTGAATTAGAAATCAAATGCTCGAACCTTCTTGGCGCTTTTACAAACGCTCTCAGCTCTTCAGCTTTAGTGGAATCCGAAAATATCGGAGTGCCGGTAATAAGTGGAGTGGCTACACGATGGGGAAATAGCGTGCGATACGAAATTCCAATTTTTTCAAGGAATAAAACGATGATTTGTTTCATAGCACTGACTGGTTTCTTTCTAATTACATCGAAGATTGAAAAACTTTTGTAACGAATATTCTGCCTTAATCGATTAGAATTTGCTGGCGTTTTAATCGAAATCAAAAAATCGGCAATTTCTTGAGCTCCAGTTGTTTTTGGAAGATTTGCACAAGCCTTACTTAAAGACTCTCTAATGGTTTCGTTCTGTAGTTTTTTTACAGTATCTTCAATTTCTTTTAAGCTTGATTGATTTGCCATTAACGCGATGCCATTTTCAGCGCACCAGCGTGCTCGCGTAACTTGATCATCGGTGCCTCGAATATTTGCTATAAAAACCGTAGGTAATCGTGCAGCAAGTAACTCATGAACACCGTTATATCCAGCCGCGCAAATGCCAGCATCAAAAGCATTTAATAAGTCTGCTAATGGAAAATATCTAACAACTTTTATTGCTAGCCCAGCAGGAACTAGTGAATTTCCATCTTTATCTATTGGCTCTTTTGTTAAAATAATTTGTAGATTTTTCCAGCCAATTAGTCCAGAGAGCGCGGCACGCATTTTATTATTTACATCTGCCTCGCCAGTTCCGAGTTGTACTAATACCGCAGGACTATTTAAGTCCAATCCTATTTTTTCTTTAGCGGCTCTTTTGGTCAGCGCGCTTTTAGAGTTAAACAAAGAGACTGGTGAAAATAGTTTTGATTCTTTTCGTTTGGCTGTTGGACCATTATCATATGCTCGGGCATAGTCACCTGGTTCAATAACGTAGTCCATTATTTTGGATTGCGCTCCTAATACAAAGCGTTGTGGATTTTTTTGCCATAAACCTCGTCGAATCCAAATTAAAATTAAATTTGGGTTTGCTATCTTTGCCGCAAGTACACCTGGGTATGGAACGACCCCATCAAATGTAAGAATTGTTGCATCACTTTCTTTTGCCAAAGCTAAAATTCTATCTCTCAAGTATCTGTCCCACTTATGTCGTGGCATAAGCCCGCGATCGCGACCAGTTATATATTCAGCAGGAATTCCGGTAGCTTCTGGAATTTCAGCAACTGCACTTGCCATCGAAATGATGATCGGGTTTGCGCGACCTTGCAACGCTTGCCCAATTGCGGTTGCGCGAGCTAAGTGGCCCATACCAATTCCATTGCTTGTTGCAAGGATGATTGTTGGCTTTGCGTTTTCGGCTGGCATGTGGCGAGAGTATCGGAAGCTATTACTGAGTATCTATTAACGCCATGAGATACTTCCTGAATGAGTGATTCAACTTCAGGTGCTTCGGTAGCGATAATCAGATTCCTGGAATGGGATGAAACTGATGCGGCTGGGCACCATCATTACGCCAGCGTTTTTCGATGGGTGGAAGAGTTGGAAGCAAAACTTTATCGAGATTTGGGACTTCCTGTTTCGCTCTTTGGTCAGATACCAAGAGTTAAAGTTCAGATGGAATACCGCCGCCGGATTTACTTTGGCGAAGTTGTAAAAACGGAGTTAAAAGTAATTCGTGTTGGTAATTCATCAATGGAGCTGGATTTTAAAGCTTTTGTTGGCGAAGAAATTGCGGCAGAAGGTAATTACATAATCGTGCATTCACCAGATAAAGAGACCGGTTCCAAGCCATGGCCAATTGAGTGGAAGAAAAAATTTCTTAACGAATAATTTTTGCAACTATAGCGCCGCTACCGCCGCCAACGCCGCCACCTGGCCAAGTTCCAGACCCACAAATAAATAAACCAGAAATCGGTGTTCGATGTCGGTTCCAAGATGGAGTTGGACGTAAGAAAAAGAATTGGGCGAGATGATGACTCCCGCCGAGTGAATCGCCTTTAATTAAATTTGCGTTGTATCGCTCTAAATCGGTTGGAGTTAAAACTTTTCGAGAAAGAATTTTAGATTTAATTCCTGGCGCGTAACTTTCGATTATTTCAATTATGCGATCTGCATATTGTTCGCCAATTTGATCCCAAGTATTGCCAGAAATTTCACCACGTGCGTCACCCTTAATATCCAGCGGCAGAACTCGTACTTGAATCCAAAGTACATGTTTACCCTCTGGTGCGCGTGATGAATCGGTAACCGTCGGTTGTCCGATAACTAGCGCAGGAGAACTTGGTAATAATCCCGCAGCAGCTTGGGTATATGTCATTGCTAAATCATCAATATAAGGTGCGATATGGATGTAATTAAATTCTTTAGCTTCTGCGGCTCTCCATGCAGGTAGTTCATCCATTGCTAAATGGATCATCATCGTGGATAACCCGGGGTGAAATTTCTTAACTTCAGTTACTTTTTCCAAGTGGGAAAGGGTCGGGTTTAAGAGATTAGGAATCAGCGCTGGATTCACATTTGCAATAATATTTTTTGCATAAAAAACTTCGCCACTAGCTGACTTGACACCGATTGCTTTTTCATTTTCGGTAATGATTTCGAGAACTTTTGTATTAACTTTCACAGTTCCGTTATTTTCATTGATCACACCAGTCAGCGCCTTAATTAAGGTATTTGCGCCACCTTTGCCAAGAACCATTCCAAACTCTTGTCCACCAATGGATTCCAAGAACGAAAAGAGTGCGCCGCCTGAAATGTCTGGGCCGTAATCTAAGTGCATTCCCCAGATTGCAGCTAGCGCTTTGGTTTCTGGATGCACAAAATATTCTTCGGTAAAAGCTCTAGATGATTGCAGCAGCAATCTAATCAATTGGAATAACCCAGTTGTACCTAATGCACGCCAAGTTTTAAAAATTGATTTAGCAGCAGCAAAAGATGGTAATTCAGCACCCAATAGTGGAAAGAGGTGAGGTGCAAATTTTCCAAGGAGAGCCGTTAAAGCTTGCCAAGATTCAACATCGTTCGGTGCGACTTTTCTAAGAGTGGCAATATTTGTTTCGCGATCCATCATGATCCCAAGTGATTTACCATCTGGAAAGAGGGAGATAAATGGTTTACCTGATGGAACAAATTCCAACCCATTTCGGATCAGATCATCTTTTAGCGCAGCCATAATTGGGCCACCCGCAAAGAGGCTGAGATTTGTTGCGAATAAGTCGTGTTTGAAACCAGGCAGCGTAACTTCCTCGGTTCTTACCGCACCGCCGCAGGTATCTGCAGATTCGAGAACTAAGACTTGCTTTCCGCGTTTAGCTAAGAGCGCTGCAGAACTAAGCCCATTAATGCCGGAACCAATCACAATTACATCGAATTTATTCATTTGGCGATCCTCTCACGCGGGTTTATTCAATTCAACGATTTTAAGTTCTGGACTATCTAGCAAAATGACCTTACATTTCGACTTCAATAGTAAGGGAGAGTTTGATGAACCAGAAAAGTTATGATGCAATTATTGTAGGCAGCGGTATCAACGCGTTGGTTGCAGGCGCAGTACTTTCAAAATCTGGTTGGAAAGTTCTACTCTGTGAAAGAAATAATGTGGCTGGTGGTGCAATCCGAACTGAGGCCGCAACCCTCCCCGGCTACACCCACGAATTATTATCAAGTTGGCACCCGCTATTTGTAGGCGGCCCTGCATATGCAGAGTTGGGTGAAGAACTTACTAAGCGTGGCGTTATTTATAAAAATACTGTTTCGCCTACCGGGGTAGTTTGTAGCGCCGGTACTGCAATTCTCTCAACTGATCCTGCGGAAACTGCAAAAGAGATGGACCGCTTAGGCGATGGCGCAGCCTGGTCAGGGATGATGCAGGAGTTTGGCTCGAAAATAGATTTAGCTTTTGGACTTTTAGGAGCAGATTTTTGGCGCACTAATTCATTAAAGTTAGCTCGTACTGCGAGAAAGCGTTTTGGTAATCGTGGCTTAGTTGCAACTGGTGCTGAATTACTAGAACCGGCTGCACCTTGGCTTGATCGCACATTCTCTTCAGAAGTTACCAAATCACTATTAGCGCCGTGGGCGTTACATAATGGACTTGGACCAGATGATGCAAGTAGCGCTTTCATTACAAAAGTTATTGGCGCTGCAGTTGCTTTCGGTGGCATGCCAGTCCCAGTCGGTGGTGGCATAAAACTTGTTGAAGCGTTAATCGGAATAATTAAAGATGCTGGCGGGGATTTACTAACAAGCGCTGATGTTGTAAGAATTACAACGTCAAACGGAAAGGCTACCGGTGTGAAACTTTCGGATGGCCGAGAATTTTCTGCAACTAAGTCCGTTCTTGCTTCGGTAACTCCGAATGCGTTATATCAAGGCTTGTTATCTGAGGAAAAGATTCCAACTGAAATCTCGAAATCTGCTGAATCATTTAGATACGGCCGAGCTGCAATTCAAATTCACCTTGCGCTATCAGAACCACCACAATGGAAAGCGGATTCACGGTTAAAGGATGTGGCAATAGTTCATATTCTTGATGGTATGAATTCGTTATCTGAGTCAGTAAATGCATCAAACCGTGGTTGGTTAGCAAAGCGACCAACCATTGTGGTGGGACAACCAACAACCGTTGACCCATCACGCGCACCAGTCGGAACATCGATTCTTTGGATTCAACTACAAGAAAATCCACGGAAAATTCTTGGTGACTTAGCTGGTGAGATAAATCCTGGCGATGGCTCTTGGAATGAAGAACGATTAAATAAATATGCCGATCGCGTATTGGCTCAAGTTGCAGAACAAATACCAAATCTATTCAGCGCAATTAAAGCAAAAATCGTGCTTGGTCCGCAGCAAATCGAAACCATGAATAAAAACTTGGTAGGTGGGGATCCTTATGCTGGAGATTGTCGTGTTGATCAATATGCACCGTGGCGGCCACTTAGCGCAGCAACTGGCCACCGCACGCCAATTAAGAATCTCTGGCATATCGGGGCATCAACCCATCCTGGTCCTGGTTTGGGCGGCGGATCTGGATTTTTAGTTGCAAAACGTTTAACTAATAAGAGTTTTTTAGAAAAAATAAAAAAACATTAGCCATAAAATAAAAAAACCCGCCAAACAACTTGGCGGGTTTTTTATTAACTATTTATTTAGCAACAAGTGCCAATACGCGACATGGGCTGCCTGATCCACCAACAATCTTTAGCGGAGCCGCAATCACGATTGCGCCGGTTGTAGGCAACTTATCTAAATTGCGAAGTTGGGTTAGGCCGTATTTATTATTTCCAAGAAATAGTGTGTGGCATGGAAACGGCATGGAGAAGCCAAAAGCTCCACCAGCATCAGTTCCCACAGTCTCAACGCCCATGCCAAGAATTTCTGTTTTCGTTGCGAAGTACTCCGCACACTCAACAGTTAGCCCTGGCGTGTGTGGACCATTTTCATCCGCGTTAGCAAATGCTTTTGCGTCATCACCAAATTTTGACCAACCAGTGCGGAACATTACCCAAGCACCTTTTGGAATTGCACCGTTAGCTTTTTCCCATGCTTGTACATGAGAAACGTCTAAGCAGAAATCTGGGTTTGCCGCAGCTTCTTTTGAAAAATCCAATACAACTGCAGGACCAACTAAGCGAGCAGGTGGAACTTGAGAAACGTCATCAAGATCTTTACCAGTTACCCAGTGAATTGGTGCATCAAAATGGGTTCCCGTATGTTCACCAGTATGGAAGTTATTCCAATACCAAGCCGGGCCCTTATCGTCGTAACGAGAGATAAGTTCTAATTTAAAGTTTGCAGTTTGTCCCATCTCAGGTGGTAACCCAAGAATTGGCGTGCTCTCTTGCAATGGCGCTGTTAGATCAATAACTTGAACTGATCCGGAAGCTAAATCATTGGCAAGTGCTTTTAGGTCGGCCATTTACATGCTCCTAACAAAGTTGTGGCTAAAACAGTTGCGAAAATCTCTCATTAAATTGAGATATCGGCAAGGGGCTTTCGGCTAGACATCGCTCACACGGTAGGCGAAGATAAGCGCGGCCTGGGATGCAGGTTCGCAGCAGGGGGAGAGACCATGGCAGAGCGCTCATTTGCAGCTGAAGTTGAGAAGCTGCGCGTTGGAGCCGGGGAAGAGTTTGCTGGCGAAGGAATTCTGGCCGTAACTAAGGCGCTATTGCAATCCGGAGTTTCATATGTCGGTGGTTATCAAGGTGCGCCAATTTCGCACTTGATGGATGTACTTGGCGATGCACATGAAATATTAGAAGAACTCGGAATTCATTTCGAAAACTCGGCCTCTGAAGCAACTGCCGCAGCAATGTTGGCAGCATCAGTTCACTATCCTCTACGAGGTGCAGTAACTTTTAAATCAACGGTAGGTACCAACGTTGCATCAGATGCGCTCGCAAATCTTTCTTCAGGTGGCGTCACAGGTGGCGCGTTAATTATCGTGGGCGAAGATTACGGTGAAGGTTCTTCAATTATGCAAGAACGTTCCCATGCATTTGCCATGAAATCTCAGATTTGGCTAATGGATCCACGACCAAACTTAACTGCGATTGTAGATTCAGTAGATTTAGGTTTTAGATTATCGGAAGCGAGCAATACCCCAGTAATGCTTGAGCTGCGGCTTCGCTCCTGTCATATTCATGGAAAATTTGTGGCAAAAGATAATGTGCGTCCAACTTTTACTTTGAAAGATGCAATTGAAAACCCACGCCAAGATCCAGCGCGAGTGGTTTTGCCGCCTGCTTCATTTGCGCACGAGCAAGAAAAACTAAATGTTCGTTGGCCTGCAGCTGTGAAATTCATCAAAGAAAATAAAATAAATGAAGTCATCAACGATGGTGCCCAAGATTTTGGCATAATTTTACAAGGTGGTCTTTACAACACCGTAATCCGCTCTCTGCAATTACTTGGCCTTTCTGATGTCTATGGAAATAGCAAGATTCCGCTTTATATCCTCAATGTCACCTACCCGATAATTGATGATGAAGTAATCGAATTTGCGAAAAGTAAGCGTGCCGTTTTGCTAGTTGAAGAAGGCCAGCCGGACTACATTGAGCAAAATCTTCATGCGGTACTTCGTCGCGCTGATGTTCCAACAAAATTATTCGGCAAAGAGCTCTTGCCACCAGCGGGTGAATACACGCCCGCTCATGTCATAAAGGGAATCACCGAATTTATTAAGAAATATGGTCCACAACTATTAGATCAAACCGGTTTGCCTGCAGTAGTTCGGCCAAACGGCGATAAACCAACATCGCTTGAAACTCGAATTGCACCTGAAAAAGTACATGGTCGGCCACCATCATTTTGTACAGGTTGTCCAGAGCGTCCAATTTTTACTGCGTTAAAACTTGCAGAACGCGAAACTGGAAAACACCACATCAGCGCTGACATTGGGTGCCATCTATTTTCTATTTTGCCACCGTTTAATATCGGTGCAACCACAATGGGTTACGGACTTGGATCTGCTGGCGCATCTGCTTTCCAATCAATTGAAACCGATAAACAAGTTATTTCGTTTATGGGAGATGGTGGGTTTTGGCATAACGGATTAACAAGTGGAATCGGAAACGCAGTTTTCAATCAGAGCGACGGACTTACAGTCATAGTAGATAACGCATATAGCGCAGCTACCGGTGGTCAAGACATTCTCTCTTCAAAAGCAGATAACGAATTGCGATCTACGAAACATCCAATTGAAGCAGCAGTTCGCGGCGTCGGAGTCAAGTGGGTAAAGACAATCACTAACACATACAAAGTTAGTGAAATGCGTGAAACTTTTAAGAGTGCACTAACTGGAAATGTTAAAGGACCAAAAATTATTGTGGCGCAGAGCGAATGTACTTTGAATCGAATGCGTCGGGAAAAGCCAGCAATGGCAAAAAAGATTAAAGAAGGTAAGCGGGTAGTCAAAGAACGTTTTGGAATTGATCCTGATACTTGTACTGGAGATCATTCTTGTATCCGCATAAATGGCTGCCCATCCCTAACAATTGCGCCTAATCCAGACCCAATGCGTAAAGATCCAGTCGCATCAATTCTTAATACTTGCGTCGGTTGTGGTCTGTGCGGTGAAGCAGCACACGCTGCAGTTTTATGTCCATCTTTTTACCGCACTGAAGTAATTAGCAATCCATCAACTTGGGATAAAGTTAAATTAGCGCTGCGGAGCGCAGTAATTGGATTCTTGCAAAATGGCATTGAACGACGATTATCTGGAATCCAACCTAATGCTTAATCAAACTCGACCAATCACGATGGCAGTTTTAGCCATGGGTGGCGAAGGCGGCGGTGTATTAGCTGATTGGTGCATCGATATGGCTGAGCACTCGGGTTATTGGGCCCAGACCACTTCCGTACCTGGAGTTGCGCAACGAACTGGCGCAACTGTTTATTACTTAGAATTTTTTGCAGATGATGGCAGTAAAAAAGAACCAATCTTGAGCACCATGCCAACTCCTGGCGAAGTAGATATTGTGATTGCTTCTGAATTGATGGAAGCAGGCCGCGCAGTATTTCGTGGATTCGTAACGCCAGAGACGACCACTTTCATTGCATCAACTAATCGCGTTTACTCTATGACTGAAAAAACCGCCATGGGCGATGGTCGAGTCAGCTCGGAAGAATTGTTGAGCGCTTGTGAAGCAGCAGCTAAGAAATTTATTGCTGGAGATTTTTCAGAAGTTGCAGATAAGAGCGGAACGGTAATTTCTGCTGCGCTATTTGGTGCACTTGCGGGAAGTGATGCGTTGCCCTTTACCAAAAATCAATTTACAACCGCAGTAGAACGGAGCGGGCTCGGCGTTAAGAATTCTCTAGCAGCTTTTGAAAAGAGTTTTGAAATTGCGCAAAATTCGCTAAAACCAAAATCAAACCCAGTTTCAATTTCAATAGGCGCTAAGCCAGCAGATGCACCAACTGCGAATTTAGGGTTAACGCCAGCGCAAGAGCTAGAAATTCTCAATAACCCAAATGGGGCAGTAGGTTCAAAATTACAAGACCTTGCTTCTAGAATTAAGAGTAATTATCCGAGCGCCGTCACGTTGATGACAATTAGCGGAATTAAACGAACTGCGGACTATCAAGATCCCGCATATGCCAAAGTTTATTTGGATCGGTTAGAGGCAGTAAAAGAACGTGATTCAGTACTTGGTGATGGTACTTATCGAATTCTTAACGAGGTAGCTCGATATACCGCGCTCTGGATGACTTATGAGGACACCATCAGAGTCGCAGATTTGAAGACTCGTCGAACTCGATTCAATCGCGTTAATAAAGAAGCGCGGGTTGGCGATGACCAGATTATGCAAGTTCGAGAATTCTTACATCCAATGGCGGAAGAAATCGCGGATACATTACCAACTTTATTAGGCGGATGGCTCATCAAAACTAAGCCGGTTACTAATTTTATTAACAAATTGACGATTAACGGCATGCGGTTACACACTACTTCTTTGCATGGGTATTTTTTACTTTACATTCTTGCCAGACTTAAATTCATCCGACGCAGATCGCTCCGATTTAATTTAGAGCAAGAACGAATCGATCAATGGTTAACCACAATATTGGCAGTTATGCCAGAAAATTATGATCTCGCATTCGAAATTGCAGAGTGTGCCAATGTAATTAAAGGTTACGGCGATACTCATAAAAATGGCTGGCGCAATTTCACATCGCTTATGAACGAAGTAGATAAATTGCGTGAAGCTAAAAGTGCGACCGCAGCAATCAGAATTGCAACTCTTCGAAGTGCCGCGCTATCTGATGAAACTGGCGAGAAGTTAAGAGCATTGCTCTAAATAATCTTAACTCTCTTCAAACTTTGCGGTAATTTCTGCATAAGTCATTAATGATCGAGCCGCCTCAGCCGCCATCTTTTCGCGTTCAAGATTTCGTTCAAGTTGCACTTTTGCTGAGACATATTGTTTTGGCCATTTCACATCTAGGTAGCCAATCTTTGCTGCTTCATTTAAGGTCCAAGCAGGATTAGCTAAATGTGGCCGGGCAATTGCGCATAAGTCGGCGCGACCAGCAGCAATTATGGTGTTTGCGTGATCTGCTTCGGAGATTGCACCAACAGCAATGGTTTTAATTCCAACTTCATTTCGAATTTGGTCGGAGAACGGAGTCTGGAACATTCGGCCATAGACTGGTTTCTCTTCTTTTGAAACTTGACCGGAAGAACAGTCAATAACATCAGCGCCAGCGGCTTTAAATGCCCGCGCGATTTCAACAGCATCATTTGGTGTAATTCCGCCTTCAACCCAATCATGTGCGGAGATACGCACGCTCATTGGCTTTTCAGCGGGCCAGGCAGCGCGTACTGCATTGAAAACTTCGAGAGGATAGCGGAGTCGATTTTCTAAAGATCCGCCATATTCATCAGTTCGCTTATTTGTTAGCGGTGAAATAAATGATGAGATCAAATAACCATGTGCAGCATGAAGTTCTAGCCAATCAAAACCAGCTTCATCACCGGCTTTAGTAGCGCGCACAAAATCTGCTTTAACGCGATCCATATCTTCGCGTGTCATCGCTCTAGAAGTTTGCGAGACACCAGCTAAATATTGTTGTGGTGATGCCGAAATTAACTCCCAACCGCCAGTTGCAACTGGCTTATCAATCCCCTCCCAAGCGAGATTGGTTGCACCTTTTGCACCAGCGTGACCAATTTGTAGCGCAATCTTTGCATCCGAATTATCGTGAACGAAATTAACAATCCGTTTCCAACCGGCAGTATGTTCAGTTGTATATATACCCGGACATCCCGGCGTAATACGTGCATCTGGCGTTATACAAGTCATCTCAGTAAATACCAATGCGGCGCCACCCATTGCACGCGCACCTAAATGCACTAGGTGGTAATCAGCAGGCATACCATCGTGCGCAGAATATTGCGCCATCGGCGAAACTACTATCCGATTTTTTAGTATTAAATCTCTTACCTTTAGCGGAGTAAGCATCGGCGGTATTTGACTTCCTGATTTTGGCAATGGAACGCCAGCATCAGTAAATGCTTTTTCAGCGTACCAACGTTCGTAGCCATCTAAGAATTTCGCATCACGGACGCGTAAGTTTTCATGGCTGATCCGTTGCGATCTAGTCAATAATGAATAATTGAATTGCTCTGCAGGAAGTCGGGTATAGCGATCAATGTGCTCAAACCACTCCATCGCATTTCGGGCCGCGCTTTGAATTTTCAGAACTTCGACTGAGCGCAAATCTTGGTAAGTTTTAAGCACGGAATCGATATTTACCGAACCATCGCTAGATCCCGCAGCTAAAGTTTCAAAAGATCGCGCCAGCTCAATTGCGTCTTCCATAGCTAATTTAGTTCCAGATCCGATAGAGAAGTGCGCTGTATGAGCAGCATCACCCATCAAAATTGTAGGAACTTTTTTGCCATTGATGGTGTTCCAATGAATCCACTCTTGGCAGATAATGCGTGGAAACTTAATCCAAATAGCTGATCCGCGTAGATGAGCTGCGTTAGTTAAAAGTTTTGCACCATCTAGATGTTCTTTAAATAAGTTTTCGCAGAACGCTACGCCCTCCTCCTGCGACATATCTTCCAGTCCAGCTTTTTTCCAAACTTCTTCTGGAGTTTCGACAATGAACGTAGAAGTATCACCATCGAATTGGTAGATATGTGCCTGGAACCAACCATATTCTGTTTCCTTAAAGAGGAATGTAAAGTCTTTAAACATTTTTTTAGTGCCAAGCCATACGAAGCGACAGATGCGAGTATCAATATCTGGTTTAAAAGTATCCGCATAGCGGGTGCGGATTGCGCTATTTAGACCATCTGCAGCGATTACCAAATCAGCATCATATTGGGCAGCAATTTCTTGATCATCCTTAACTTCAGTTTCAAAAACGAGTTTGACGCCTAGCTCTTCGCATCTATTCTGCAAGATATTTAATAAGCGCTTTCGGCCAATTCCACAGAAACCATGGCCACCTGAAATGAAACTCTTATCATCAATACGTACATCAATATCGTCCCAATGATTGAACGAGCCTAAGATTTCTCGCGCGGTTTTTTCATCTGCGCGAACAAAATTGCTTAGTGTCTGATCCGAAAAAACTACGCCCCAACCAAAGGTGTCATATGGGCGATTTCGTTCAACCACAGTGATCTCATGCGCTGGATTTTGTTTCTTCATTAAAATTCCGAAGTAGAGCCCCGCGGCACCGCCGCCGATTGAAAGAATTTTCATAACTCTCCTTTTTACATCACACTCAATTACTATGCGACGATAATATCTGGAGCAAGAATAGGGATAGTTACTTACTTCGGCTACTCAAAGTGATTAGGGTTACTCCATGGTTAGTGCAAGGTTTATTGGCAAGGCCGCAATCATTACCGGAGGCAGCGGCGGAATCGGATCGGAAATTGCGGCGGCTTTTGTATCCGAGGGTGCAATGGTTGCAATATTTGATACAAATGCAGAAACCTTACAAAAGAGTGTTATCGCCCTGGAAGATAGTGGCGGAAAAGTAATTGGCGAGGTAGTAGATGTTCGCAATGATGCTGAAGTTATTGCTGCGGTCAACCGAGTCGCAAAAAGTTTTGGACGCGTAGATATATTGGTTGCAGCAGCTGGTGGTTCGTTAGGGACCCCGCGAGATTTAACCGAGATTAGCGAAGCTGATATTGATTTGGTGTTGGATGTAAATGTAAAAGGTACTTTCAATTGCGCTCGAGCAGTTGTAAAACATATGAAAGTTGTTGGCGGCGGGGCAATTATTACTTTCTCTTCTATTGGCGGTCGAGGTGCAAGTCCAGTAACAGGTGTCCCTTATGCCGCTGCCAAATCCGGAATTTTAGGATTAACCCGAAGACTTGCTCGCGAAGTTGGCCCTGACAACATCAGAGTTAATGCAATCGCACCCGGACTATTCTTGACCGGAAGATTGCAAGGAATGTTTGATGCGCTTAGCGATTCCGAACGAAATGAAGTAGTAAATGCAATTCCACTTAAGCGAATGCCTGAAATAAACGAGTGCGTGCAACCAGTTCTTTTCCTGGCAAGCGATGCGGCTTCCTACATGACTGGAACTGTTTTAGACGTCAACGGCGGCCGATTGATGTCCAGTTAGTGAATTAGCACACAAAATACGGAACGGTAACTTAAATCTAACAGAAAATTTATCAAAAGAGCGTTGACTCAACCCTATCGAAACCCGAAGACTAGGGCTTCGCTGTCGCATCGAAAGGTTAAATAAATGCCTGTAACAGAGAATTTACCTGGACTCGAAGGTATGGATCATGTTGGGATTACAATTCCTAATCTTGATGAAGCGGTTGCATTCTATTCCGAATTACTTGGCGCAACGGAAATATTTAGACTCGGACCATTTGATGCTCGAGAAATTCCCGGAGTAGATGGGAAAGATTGGTCAATGGCGCATGTAAATGTCAGCGACGCAAAATTCACAATTGCAATGTTGGAAACTAAAAATGGCAGCAGGTTAGAACTTTTTCAATATGACCGCCCAGACGATCGCCGATTGACGCCACCGCGAAATTGTGACCTTGGGGGCCATCACATTGCATTTAAAGTTACAAATCTCGACGAGGTACTCGCGATAAAAGAAAAGTTCAGTTTAACTTTTATGGCGGGACCAATAGCTATAACCGAGGGACCAGCCGCAGGTCAGAGAATAATTTATGTACTAGACCCATGGGGTAATCAACTTGAGTTAGTTGAATACCAATCGACAAAGAAGTAGCGGCCCAATTAGCACATGATGCTTAATACTATGACCGCCAGAATAGAAATGCGTGGAATCAGCAAACAATTTGATGCGGTTAAAGCGCTCTCGAGCGTTGATTTAACACTTTTTCCAGGTGAAGTACATACAGTTGCGGGTGAAAACGGTTCTGGAAAATCTACTCTACTTAAAATTTTAGCTGGAGTTATTCAGCCGAATGAGGGATTGATAAAGATTGATGGTACTAGCCATGTTTTAAATAGCGTACGAGGTGCAATGGGGCTTGGCGTGACTATGGTTAGCCAAGAATTAAGTTTGGTTCCCAATTTAGGTATTGCAGAAAACGTTTTTTTGGGGCATAACCAGACTCGTGATTTTATTGGAATTAATTGGAAAGATACTGAAAAGCGGGCAGCAGAGCTATTAAAACGCTTGAACCTTACGGTCAACCCAAAACAACTTGTGTCAACGATTCCGCAGCACCAGCAGCAGTTAGTTGAAATTGCTCGCGCGCTCTCTTTCGATACTAGAGTTCTATTGCTTGATGAACCTACTTCATCTTTAGATCCTGCCGAGGTGCAATCATTATTTAATGTGATTCGTCAATTACGTGACGATGGTGTAGCGGTCGTACTAATATCACACCGCATGTCAGAGATGTTAGCAATTAGTGATCGATTTACCGTGTTAAGGGATGGGAAGTTAATTGACACCGGAGTCAAAGGTGACGTTACGGAAGAATGGCTAATTGATCGAATGGTTTTGAACAAACCTAAGAAGATGTCGAGCAGCACTTACTCTGCATCAAATAAGAAGGTTGTCTTAGAAGTACGTGAACTAAGTGATCGGCTTGGTGCGTTTAGTAACGTCACTTTTGACCTTCACGCAGGTGAAATTGTTGGAGTTGCTGGTTTAGCAGGTGCGGGTAGAACTGAACTAGTGGAGACTATTGTTGGCTCGCGACCACGGTCAACCGGTGAGGTTTTGATAGATGGTGTAGTTGTTCGAGCAAATAGTAGAAGTTCTATTAAATCTGGAATTGCGTTGGTTCCGGATGATCGTAGAACTAAATCTACAATTCATGAAATGTCAGTCCGAGAAAATTTATTGTTAGCCCAACACCAACTTCCATTTTCTTTTAGAAGCAAGTCAAAAGAGGCGAAGATTGTAAAAGATTGGTGTGAGCGGTTTAAAATAAAGACTGCAGACATTGACACGCCAATCAAGTCTCTCTCTGGTGGAAACCAACAAAAAGTAGTAATTGCTAGGTGTTTGCAGACCAATCCCAAAGTTTTAGTTCTCGATGAAGCGACAAGAGGTATTGATTTAGGTGCAAAAGCCGAAATTTATGAAATTCTGCGAGGGCTTGCAAAAGAAGGGCTCGGAATACTTGCAGTCTCTTCAGAGATTAGCGAAATTTTTGAAATTTCCGACCGAGTGCTAGTCATGCATGCTGGAAAGTTAGCCGCTGATATGGGGCGTGAAGAAATGACTGAAGTTAACGTTGTTGCTGCCGCTACCGGTTCAAATAAAAAGGGAGATCGATAAATATGTCATTGAAACTTCCACGATGGAGTTCATTACCAGCTTGGTCTGGCGTGTTACTTCTTGAAGTTTTGCTAATAGTTTTTATGGCAATCTCTCAACCAGAGTTCATATCAACTGGAAACTTAAGCAATATAGTTCGCTCAGCGGCGATTCCTATTGTTTTAGGAATTGGTATGACTTACACAATTCTTACTGCAGGAATCGACTTAAGCGTTGGCAGCGTTCTCGCCTTTAGTGGAATTTTGCTCTCTGGAATGATTGATCATATGCCGCGTTATGCAGCTGTAGTCGTGACAATTGCATTAGTAACTTTGATAGTAGGTGGCATTAATGGCACTTTGATTGGAAGATTTGGGCTAAATAGTTTTGTCGTGACTCTAGGTTCGCTCGGTATATTTCGCGGGATTTCATATTTAGTTACAAACGGCACGACCCAAAATATCGATGCTGGTCCACTAATTCGCGCCTTAGGAGATGGGAATGTGGGCCCAGTTCCTGGACCGTTATTAGTTGTGATAGTGCTCGCTGCGATTTCAATTTTTGTATTGCGTTCCACTTTTTTTGGTCGCGATGTTTATGCAGTTGGCGGCAATGAATTTGCTGCGCAACTAGCTGGTATTTATACCGGCCGAGTTAAGATGAATGTTTACGTAATTTCTGCAGCTTGTGCAGGTTTAGCTGGCGTAATGCAAGTTGGCCGTCTTGATTCTGCAGCCCCGACAGCTGGCGCAGGATTGGAACTGGCTGTCGTAGCTGGAGTCTTGCTTGGAGGTACCCGCCTAAGCGGAGGCGTAGGAAGTATTACCGGCACAGTAATTGGCGTGCTATTCCTACAAACCGTATCGAATTCCCTGACAATCCAGGGAGTCTCCTCATACTGGCAACAAATCGTTACCGGTGTGTTACTAGGAGCCGCGGTTTTATTTGACCGCATACGACTTGAGTTATCAAGTCGTGCACCATCGAGAAAGGACAAGGAATGAAAGCAAGTAATAGAGCGACAAAACTTTCACGACGTAAAGTCGTTGGAGTTGCCGCATTAGCCGCAGTTTCGCTTTTATTAGCAGGCTGCTCTTCATCAAAATCTGACTCTGCCGCAGAAATTAAGGGCGTAGTTGGTTTTAGTTATCCAATCGAAGCAAATACATATCTAAAAGCAATTGGTCTTGCTGCCCAAGCAGAACTCAAATTAGCTGGATACGATTTCTATCCACTCGATGCCCAACTCGATGGAAATAAGCAAATCTCAGATGTTGAAGCGATGATTACTAAGGGTGTAAATGCGATGATCATTTACCCACTTGATTCAAAAGGTTTGAAGCCAGCGTTAGATAAAGCTGCTGCAGCTGGAATCAAAGTAATCACAATGAATTACAGTGTTGACGATTCAACAATGGCACCTCCTTCTCCATCACTTGGACAGGTTCAAGATGCATTTCCACAGCGATCACTGGCCAAAGAGCGAGTTTCTTGGCTAGCTAAGGTATTACCTTCTGGTGGAAATGTGCTTTATGTTGGATTGGCCTTCCCAGTTGCCGCGCTAGAAGCTCACGCTGCAATGTTCAAGGAAGAAATCGCATCAGTTAAGAACCTTAAGTATGTTGGTCGTGTTGATAACAAGACTGATGATTCTGAAGGTGGTCGCCAAGCAGTTGACCAAGCCCTTGTTAAATACAAGAACCTTTCGGCAATTGTTGCTTATAACGATCCAACCGCACTTGGTGCATACGCCGCAGTTCGTGCTGCTGGTTTAACCGATAAAATCAAAGTCATCGGTTTGCAAATGCAACCTGAAGCAGTAACTTCATTAAAAAATGGTGAAATTTCTGGTTCATGGGATTACAACCCAGTAGAGTCTGGACAATCGCTTGCTAAATTAACAATCTCTGCTTTAAACGGTGAAGATGAAGCTAATTACAAGAAGACAATCCAGACACCTGCAACTTTCTACGATCAAACAACAGTTGCGAACTTCGTCTCATGGGACGACCGAATCGCAAAGATTGGTAAGTAGTTAGTAGCAAGAATCACTAAATTGAAAATGGGCTCGAGATGACTCGGGCCCATTTTTAGTGGAGAGTAAGCTTCTTAAGACTGATAATCAGGGGAGAGAAAATGGCAATAGATACTGCAGCGAAATATCGTGATCGATTTCCAGTTTTTGGATCCGTTGCATATTTAAATAGTTGCTCCCAAGGCGCGCTCTCCCATGAAGTGCGTGGCGCTTTTAACCAATATTTAGATGGCATGGATGAACGCGGATCACTTTGGGAAGAGTGGGTCGGTCGCCAAGAAGATGTACGAGCTTTAATTGCAAAAATATTTAATACGACACCAGACCAAGTTGCCTTAACGACTTCAGCATCGGCAGGCGCGTCATCTTTGATGAGCGCAATAGATTTCACTAAGGGCAAAAATAAAATTGTTACAACTGGTTTAGAGTTTCCTACAATTGGTCAAATTTCACATGCACAAGAACTTCGTGGTGCTGAAATTGTTCATGTGCCCGCAGAATCAGATAATCGATTAGATATCGCCAAAGTTGCTGCTGCCATCGATGATAAGACTATTTTAGTTGCTGTAACCCATGTTTGTTATCGCAACGGTTCGATGACCGACATTAAAGCTATTGTCGATTTAGCACATTCACGTGGTGTTCCAGTTTTGGTCGATGCCTACCAATCTGCAGGTGCAATTCCAATTAATTTTGAAGAATTAGGTGCAGATTTCTTAGTCGGTGGCGTATTGAAATATATGTTGAGCTGTCCTGGTGTTGGTTATATGTTAGTAAATAAAAAGAATGTTATGAAAGCAATTCCAACCATGACCGGTTGGTTTGCCGCTCGAGATATCTTTGCTATGGATATTTCAAAGTATGATCCAGCTCCAGATGCCAGACGATTTGAATCTGGAACGCCGCCAATCCCAAGTCTTTATGCTGCTAAAGCTGGCCTAGGGTTACTACTTGAAGTTGGTTTAGAGAACGCATGGGCACATACCAAAATTCTGCACAATCAAATGCGTGAAGGAATTATCGCTATGGGTGGAAAATGCGCAACTCCTGCTGGAGATGGATTTCATGCTGCAATGCTCGCTGTAAAAGTTACCGATGAACATGCAATGGTTGCGGCGGTTGCCCAAGATAAAGTTGTGATCTCATCTCGAGATAGCAATATCCGAATTAGCCCACACTTTTATAACAACAGTGAAGATATCGAGCGATTACTTGCTTCGATAGCAAAAAATAAACATTTATTAGCTTAAAACTTAACTTAGCGCTGCGTCCAAAGTAATTGTTGCGCTGGCATAGAGTTTAGAAACAGGGCAAGTTTTTTTAGCTTTCTCGGCATAAGTTTTGAATTCTGCCTCGCTTATACCTGGAACTGTGCCACGGCAAACTAAATGTATTTCAGTTATCCAAAAACCATCTGCTTTACCCTCTAAAGTTGCGGTAGCCTCAGTTGTTATTGTTACCGAGTTTCCGTCAATCCCAGCGTCTTCTAAATCGCTAGTTAACGCCATCGAAAAACAACCGGCGTGAGCAGCAGCAATTAATTGTTCTGGGTTTGTGCCCTTCTCCTCTTCAACTCTGGCAGTTAAGTTGTATGGAACTTCTGGTCCATTTAAACCAAACTTCATCGTGCCTTTGCCAGTTGGAACTGGACCGGACCAAATAGCGCTACCTCGATGTTTGCTCATAGACCAATCATAGTCTCTGAGATAGATTCCTGCCATGTCTGCTGGAATCGTACGAAACATTCAAAGCGTGAATGAAAATGTTATTTCGTCAGCGATTTCATCTTTTGAAA
Organism: uncultured Bifidobacterium sp.; assembly: GCA_964567545.1. Taxonomy (GTDB): domain Bacteria; phylum Actinomycetota; class Actinomycetes; order Nanopelagicales; family Nanopelagicaceae; genus UBA7398. Next base: position 24,921 of record CAZMNB010000003.1, read on the forward strand.
TTGTTCCCGGTGGTCCTTATGCGGAACCGCTGCGTTGTGAGCAGTATGAATTTAGTTCAACCGCTTCGCACCGATTACGAAATACACTATGTGATAGTTATATATATGTATTAGACGGTATTGGCGAAATCGAAATAAATGAGAAGCTGAGCGCAATTTCCGAAGGATCAGCAGTGCTTACTTATGCTGGTGAAAGCTCGACAATTTCTACCACTTCAAAAATTTCTTTTTTGATTATTGAAGTTCCTTCGCCAATCACGCCTTGGGGAAGCGCGCTAGCAAAGCCAGTTGACATGACAAAGCGAGTTATAGTGACAAAATTGGGGGCAACGGAAAAAGAATCTGCTACTGGTAATCGCGAATATGAGACGCTATTTACCGAACACAATGGAAGTCGCGGTGCAACTATGTTCGTCGGATTTATTCCATCGTCAGGCGCACCTGATCACTATCACTTGTATGACGAAATTTGCGTAATAGTCCGCGGCGCTGGTGGCTTAGTAACTTCCGAGCGACCACTTCAAGAGTTGAAAAAAGGTTCAGCATTTCATGTTGCACCTCGCTTTCTACATGCAATTCATAATCCAAATCCAGAAGACCTTTGGATATTGGGTGTATTTAGACCAGAAGGTTCACCTGCAGCAGCGTTTTACCCAGATGGACGCCCTGCCCCAGTAGATATGATGGATAAATGAGCGACGCAAAAAAACCAGTACTAGGTGGTACCGCAAAGAGCGATTACGAAAATTATGTTCGCACTGATGAACTTTTAAGTTTGCAGAAAAGTCCAAATGAGTGGGAACATCGCGACGAACTACTATTTGCGGTAGTGCATCAATCTTCTGAACTTTGGTTAAAGTTAGCGATAAGTGAACTAACTGAGGCGACTGACTATCTAAAAAAGAACGAAATTCGTGCCGCACTGCGCCTTTTTGATCGAATTGCGATTTGCATGCGCCAATGTCATGAAGCCCTGGATATGTTGGAAAAAATGTCGCCTTGGGACTACCAACAAGTGCGTCGCGCTCTTGGTCATGGTTCGGGTTTTGATTCACCTGGCTTTAACGGACTCCGCAAAGGTGTGCCGGGACTTGGGATTGAGTTCCACCGTTTGCTTGGTGAAGCCAAAATAGACTTGTTGACGCTTTATTTAAACGACCGTAAGTATGAAGACCTCTATTTATTGGCCGAAGCGCTGACAGAGTTAGATGAACGGATATATCTTTGGCGACATCGCCATTACAAAGTTGTTGAGCGAAGTATCGGCGCAAAAGTTTCAGGTACTCAAGGAACTCCAGTGGAGATCCTTAGCAAATTAAATTCTTTTACTTTCTTTCCAGAACTTTGGGATATTCGTACCACAATCACTAATCACGCATTAGCTGAAGAAGCGAAGAAATCCGCTTACTAATTTATTCACCCAACTCCAAGATAACTTTCTTGTACTCTTGGATCAGCAAGTAAATCAGAAGATTTACCCGATAAAACTAAGTGACCTGCTTCTAGTACATAAGCGCTCCGGGAAATTGTAAGTGCGGCGTCGACATCTTGATCAACCATTAAAATCGAGGTACCTGATTGAGCAATACTTGGCAACCGTTGAATAATCTCATCCACAACTACTGGAGCTAAACCGAGTGACAATTCATCGATAACTATTAGCGATGGTTTACTCATTAGACCTCGGGCTATAGCGCACATTTGTTGCTCGCCACCAGACATACTTCCCGCAACTTGATTTAATCTTTCGCCAAGTCTTGGGAAAAGATCTACAACATGGTCAACACTTGATTCCTTAGTTCGCCAAGCACCAAGTTTCAAATTTTCTCTAACCGTTAGTCCAGGAAATAATCTACGTCCCTCTGGAACATGCGCAATTCCACGTTTTACTATTTCTTCGATTGATTTCCCAGCGATGTTTTCTCCTTGGAAAATCACCGTTCCAGCCCGAACCCCTACCATTCCAGTAATGGCACGTAGGAGCGTGGTTTTACCGGAACCATTCGGACCGACAAGTGCAACAATTTCATTTTCACCTACTGCGAGATCTATATCCCAAAGAACTTGAGTGCGACCATAACCAGCTGAGAGGTTTCTTACTTCTAGCATTAGTCGTTCCCTTTCTTTCTTTCTGCATAGCGATGACCTAGGTAGACTTCAATAACTTTAGGATTAGACAACACTTCCTTTGGCTCACCTTGCATGAGCACCTTACCTTGCGCCAAAACTAGTACGCGATCGCTTACTGCAACAATTGCTTTCATCACATGTTCCACAACTATGACCGTGGTTCCATCAGCTTTTAGTTTTCGAATCAAATCCAAGGCTGGACCAATTTCGGTGGGACGTAATCCGGCCATTACTTCATCTAGTAATAATAATCGTGGCCGCGAAGCTAACGCTTTAGCAAATTCCAGCCGCCTCACATCAGCGGTTGAAAGTTCGCCAGGTAATTTATCCCCGGATCCAGCCAATCCGACTTGTTGCAATATCGAATTAGCTTCATCAAGTGCCACAGATAATCTATTCGTACCATTTGGTTCATAAAGAATTCCGACTGCAATATTTTCTCTAACTGTCATTCCGTTAAAAGGTTTAACAATTTGAAAAGTTCGCGCAACACCCGCCCGAGCAATATTCCATGGTGCAGCGCCAGTCATATCTTTGCCATTTATAAATACTTTTCCAGCGCTAGGTTTAATGTGACCTGTTACTAGATTGATAAAGGTGCTTTTCCCAGCACCATTTGGCCCAATTACCCCAAGAATTTCACCTGGCGCTACCGAAAATGAGACATCAGAAACAGCATCAAGAGCCCCGAATCGTTTTCCTAAGCCTTGAGTTTCCAAAATTGGAATGGTACTCATAGTCGATACCTCCGAATATTGCTAAGCAACGAATAATGTTTAGCTCGATGGCCTTCGCGAATAAAGTTGACTGCTCCTTGAGGAATCAGAATCACTGCAAGAATTATGATTCCGCCTAAAATAAAAGTATGTAAATTTGTGAAGTGTTCACGAAGATATTCCGAGATGAACTGTAAACCTAGAGCTCCAAATAATGGCCCTAAGACAGTTCCGCTTCCACCAATTACAACCATCATGATCATTAAGACGGTAATTTCCACATCAAATAGGCGCTCTGGAAAAATTGTGATTTGTTGGAAAACATAACTTGATCCAACAATTCCAGTAATAAAAGCTGATAATCCGAAAGCCATAACTTTGCTTCGAACTGTGTTTATACCAACTGCAGCTGCAGCATCCTCATTTTGATGAATTGCGCGTAATCCATAACCGAATTTGTTTCGAGAAACTAGCGTGCCAATAATTAAGGCAAAAATAGCGATTCCCATAAATAGTAAATAGAAGCCGGTGTCACCTAGATATTGGGTTTTGGCAAATTTACCTGCAATTGGAACGCTGATGCCAGCGCCTCCGCCAGTTAAGTTCGGCAAGTTGATTACTACTTCACGGACAGCTTCGGCAACACCTAGCGTTGCAATGGCAAAGTAATGTCCTTTCAGTTTTAAGAGTGGTTGCCCAATTAGTAGCGCAAATAGCGCTGCAAAAAATCCGCTTAGTGGCATTGCTAACCAAAAACTAAATTGGTATTTCAGCATTACCACTGCCGAGAAATATCCACCCATTCCAAAGAAAACTACTTGTCCAAAAGAGGCATAACCTGTAAAACCACCGATTATGTTCCAACCCTGAGAGAGCGCAATAAACATGAAAATTGTAGATATCGCCCGGAGTTCACCACCTGGCAAGTGCGATCTAATTAAAAGCGCGAACACCAAAGCTATTACGGAAGAGGCTAACAAGATTAATTGCTTGACTGATTTCCGGGGTTTGTTCTCGACGAGAGCTGTAGCCATCAGAACTCCACTCTTGAAGCATAAAAAGCTTTACCTACTAAGCCATTAGGTCGGAAAATTAGAACCAAAATAAGGACTAGGAACGAGATGGCATTTACCCAAGTTCCAGAAAGATATTGACCGGCCCACGCTTGTACTAATCCAATTAGTAAACCACCCATGAGTGCACCGTACATATTTCCCAGACCACCTAGAACTGCAACTACGAACGCCATCAAAGTAAACTTTCCAGCTTTTGATGGATCAAATGTTTCAATAGTTGCAATCATTGTGCCTGCCATTCCAGCTAAGGCGGCTGCAATTCCAAATGTCATTGCATAAACATGCCGTGCACGGATTCCCATAAGGCGCGCCGCACCGCGATCCATTCCGGTCGCCATAATTGATATACCAGTTCTAGTATGTTTCACAAAAAGGACCAATAAAAAAGTTATTGTGATTGCAAGTAAGAATGCGAGCAATCTAACCAGCGGAATTCTAACGTTTCCAACTTCAAAACTATTACTTCCGTAGGATGTTTGAATACTTCTAAAATCTGCGGTAAACAATAAGTTCATAGCTTGAATAAGAATCATATTGATTCCAAAAGTTAAGAGTAATGTTATAAATACTGGACCATTCACAATCAGATTAATCAGAAATCTCTGAATTAGGTAGCCAAGGCAGAAAAGGACTATTGCAGAAATAAACATGCCAAGGAAGGGATCCAAGCCAGATGATGCTTGAATTTCCCAAGCAATGTAAGCACCAAGTATTACAAATGCCCCGTGACATAAATTTACTATGTTCATAATGCCCCACACCAAGGAGAACCCCACCGCGACAAGTGCGAGGAGCCCTCCTTGGAGCAGGCCATAAGTGGTTACTTGAAGAAAAGTACCCATCCTTTAATAGTTTTTCCGGAAATTATTTAGCATATGGCCAAATCATTTTTGCTTCTGCGTCACGCCTTGGCCAGACCGTTAATATCTTTCCTTTTTGAATTTGAATAACTGACATTGGTTTATATGTGTTCTGTCCAGTTGAATCAAATTTTATCTTCCCGAAGAAAGAAAGTGTGTCTAGGCCAACCAACGCAGCTTTAACATTATCGGGATCAATAGATTTTGCTCGTTCAATGGCTAGCACCATCGCGAGGCATGCTGCGGTCGCTTCAGCGTTGTGATAAGTCGCTTGATGTCCAAATCTGGCTGCAAATTCAGTGTCGTAATTTTTTGCAGTACCGAAATAGTTATCTTGGCCTTTAGCGGTTCTCGTCCATTGTGTTGAACCCAAAACATTCTCTGCTAATGGTCCGAGAGTTGTAGCAAAATCCAGAATCGGTGGCGCAACTGTTTCAGCAAACATTTGCGGCACGACGCCAAGTTCTTTCGATTGCTTAATTAATGCAACGCCTTCTACGAAATGGACTGAGCCGATAATGACATCAGGTTTGCTTGCCTTTACCTTATTGAGTGCCGCGCTAACGTCAGAAGTTGCATTTGGGAAATATTCAGGACCAATAATTGTGTATCCAAGTGCGGTGGCGGTTTTTACACCACCTGCAATAACGGTTTTTGAAAACCCATCATCAGCTGATAAAAATGCCATCTTAACCGGCTTAGTTTTTGCTAGTTCATTTATTGCCTTTACCATACTAGAGGCATATTCACTTGCGGGAGACATTACATTAAATGTGCGGGTGTAACCTTTATTGAAAATGTTGTCATCAGCGCCACCAGAATCAACCATTGTTTGTTTGTTAATTTCAACTACAGCGGCTTGTGCGTTTACGTTTGCTGATCCATAGGAACTCAAAATCAATTTAATTCCTTTGTCATTGAATTTTGTTAGATTCTGTGCTGCTACATCTGGCTTTGAAGTATCGTCCTGGAAAACTATTTCGATTTGTTTCTGCTTTCCACCAATAGTTGCCCTTGTGCGCGAATTTACTTTCTCTTGGCAAAATTGATAGCCCTCTTTAGTGAGGAGTCCTTCTTTGGCCAACGAACCGGTCAACGGTACCGATGCGCCGATTGTGATTGTTAAAACGTCAGCTGCATTTGCACTTTGAATTGAGTTCACTCCGAGTGAAATCAATGTGCATACCGAAGCAATCGCAGCGAACTTTCTTGGATTTTTATGCATATCAAACTCCCTTTCCTGAGAGTTGTTAAATTAGTCAAGAAAGTAACACTCTAGAATTGGAGTGCAATTGAATTGGTGAGGGGTACCTCTAAAGGTTTTAGGCGTATACCGCCGCTAGGTTATGTTTCAGCGCAACGTACAAATGGTTATTGCCGATATTGATTGAAATTAGGTGGTCGCTTTTCGTTAAAAGCTTTGCCACCTTCCTTAGATTCGTCGGTATCGGTATACAAATCTAAAACATCAAAGGCGAGTGATTGAATGCCACCAATATGATCGGAGTCTGCATTAAAAGAATGCTTTAAAGTTTTTAGCGCAGTAGGTGAGAGGGAGGCAACTTTTTTTGCCCACTCACGTGCGCTTTCAATTAATAGATTGGGTGCAACAACTTTATTAACTAAACCCCATCGCTCAGCAGTTGCAGCATCGTACTGATCGCAGAGGAACCAAATTTCGCGGGCGCGCTTCTCGCCAACTACCCGAGCTAAATATGCGGTACCAAAACCGGCATCGAAAGATCCAACGCGAGGACCAACTTGACCAAATTTTGCTGTTTCCGAAGCTATTGATAAATCAGATAGGACATGCAGTACGTGTCCGCCACCAATTGCGAAACCGTTGACAGCCGCAATTACCGGTTTAGGAACTGCGCGAATCAATTTATGTAGCGATTCAATTTCAAACATTCCAGTTTCAGTTTCACCGTAACCACCAGTTGTGGCTCGCTCTTTTTGGTCGCCACCAGTACAGAAAGCTTTCTCGCCAGCACCAGTAAGAATAATTGCACCAACTTTTTTATCGACCCAGGCGTATTTAAAAGCCGCTAACAACTCATCAACAGTCCGACCACGTAGTGCGTTGTAGCGATCTGGACGGTTAATCGTAATCGTTGCAATTAATTCCGATACTTCGTAAGTGATATCGGTGAATTCGCCCAGTTTAATCATGGCGCTACTTTACTCGGCAACTTCAATTACCACGGCGATGCCAAGACCTACTCCGATACAAGCGGCTGCAATACCAATTCCGCCGCCCTGGCGCTTTAATTCGCGGGCACAATCAACGATTACCCGAGCCGCTGATCCACCGATTGGGTGACCCATCGCAATCGCCCCACCATTTATATTTACCTGATCTGGGTTAATTTCTGGGATTTCATGAAGGACCGTTAAAACCATTGAGGCAAAGGCTTCATTTATCTCCCAAACCTTAATATCGCTTACTTTCTTATCAACTTTCTTTAAAACTTTATGTATAGCAGTTACTGGTGCACGCGAGAATTCATTTGGTTTTGTTGCGGTTACTTGAGTTGCAAGAATTCGACCAATTCCAGGAAGACCAAGTTCGGCACAGTTAATTTCATTCGTAATAAGCATTGCGACTGCGCCATCATTGATTGGTGATGAATTTCCAGCCGTTCCAGTTCCGCCTTCAGAAAATGCGGATGGTAAATTGGCAAGTTTTTCTAAGGAGGTATCGCGGCGGATTGATTCATCAATGGTTAAGCCGTTAAATGGAAGTGCAAAATCATCATGTATTTTCTTATCCCAAGCGATTGCTGCGCGTTGGTGCGAGCGGAGTGACCACTCATCTACATGCGCACGAGTGATGCCAAACCTTTGACTAACTTCTTCGGCACAACGTCCCAAACTTTGTACCCAGTTTTCTGGAAATTTCGGATTGGTCATGCGCCAACCAACCGTAGATTGGTGTAGTTCTAAATCATTTGTAGATTCAGGCTTATTTTTAGAACCTCGTTCCACAATCCATGGTGCTCGTGACATTGATTCCACTCCGCCAGCAATCACATAGTTGTAATCTCCAAGTCGAATCGCACGTGAAGCTTGAATTACCGCCTCACCTCCAGAACCGCAGAGGCGATTTATCGTGGCTCCTGGAATGCTTTCTGGAAGTCCAGCTAGCAGCGCACCCATTCGTGCAACATTTCGATTATCTTCACCAGCACCATTTGCATCGCCCATGATCACATCATCAATTAATTCTGGATTTAAGTTAGGAACTTTCTTAACCAATTCAGAAATTGTAAATCCCAATAAATCATCGGGACGAACTTTAGAGAGAGCGCCAAAATAAGCGCCAAATGGGGTTCTTACCGCAGCAGCGATGATGGCTTTGTGCTCTTGCATGTAGCGTATTATTGACCATCCGCAGTATTACTCGCCATTAACATGACGTTTAATGAAACGATATTACGCACATCGTGCGCTTACGGAGGGGGATTTCTTAAATGGATCGACAACTCCGGATATTGGTAACTGGCGCAGGACGCGGTATCGGTAAAGCTATCGTTTCGCAATTAAAAAACGATCCACTAAAACATAAAATTGCAGTTACTGCTCGAACCGAATCTGAATTGAATGAAGTTGTTTCCGGAGCACTTGGAGAGACTCTTGTGATCGCCGCTGATGCAACTTCTGCAAATGTTCCCAATCAAATTATTGAGAAAATGATTTCTACATGGGGTGGGGTAGATGTCATCATTCTCAATGCGGGCGAAGCAGATGTACAGAAGATTGAAGACACTTCAGATGTAATTTGGGAAAAGACGCTAGCGATAAATGCCACGGCACCATTTAGATTTATTAGAGCGGCAACGCCAACAATGAAAACGCAGAACTATGGTCGGATAATTGTGATTGCTAGCATCGCAGGCTTAATGGGTGAGGCATTTGTTACCGCTTATACCGCCTCAAAGCACGCGGTTGTCGGAGTTGTGCGGGCTAGCGCAGTCGAGTTAAGTAAGTATGGAATAACGGTTAATGCGTTATGCCCAGGTTATGTTGATACGCCAATGCTAGATAAAGGTTTAGATGTTACCGCTGCCAGAACTGGCAAAACTCGAGATGAGCTGAGAGCTGCACTTGCCGTAAAACAACCGGGTGGCCGACTGTTGACCGCAAATGAAGTTGCGGATGCCGCACTTGCCTTTATTGATAACGGTGAATCCGGCCAAGCACATTGGTTGGATGCAGCAACGATTGGGGAGAAAAAATGAAAAAGTTCGATCGAATAAACCCAACTTCGCTTGCTGCGCCGATTGGATTTTCACATGCAGTCGCAACTGAGGGCGGCAAGTTAGTATTTCTTGCAGGTCAAACAGCGCTAAATAAAGAAGGTGTAATAGTTGGAAATGGCATTGTTGAACAATTTGAAAAAGCTCTCACAAATCTATTAACCGCTCTATTTGAGGCTGGCGGAAAACCATCGGATATAGCAAAGTTATCAATCTTTTCCGTTAATCCTGAGAATTACCGCGAGAATGCGCGTGAAATCGGAAAAGTTTGGCAGCGCTTAGTTGGAAAAGAATTCCCAGCAATGACGCTAGTTGGCGTTACTCGGCTTTGGGATATCGAAGCGCTGGTAGAGATTGAAGGGTTTGCAGTTCTTTAATGAACAAACTTGCAAATCTTTGGTCAGCAAAATCAGTTGCAGTAATCGGAGCCACCGAGCGCGTTGGCGCAATGGGGCGATTACCCATTGAGTATCTATTAAAACATGGCTATTCAGGTGAAATTTTTCCGGTAAATCCAAAAGGCGGAACCATATTAGGAATCGCTGCATTTACTTCGATCTCTGAAATTGGGAAGCCAATTGATTTAGCGCTGATCATGGTGCCGTCTACTTTGGTTGAAGCAGCAGTTATCGATTCTGCAAAAGCAGGAATTCCAGTTGTGACTGTGATGGCTTCGGGTTTTGCTGAAGCTGATGGAGAGGGTGCAATCGCGCAAGATAGGTTAGTAGCAATCGCTAAAAAATCCGGAATGCGATTAGTTGGTCCAAATTGCATTGGTTCAGTCGGCGGAAACTCAAAACTGACCGCAACATTCTCGCCAGTTTTTTCATCAGATAGCACAACGCTTTCTGCCGGATCACTTGCATTGGTTAGCCAATCTGGCGCTCTTGGTTATGGAACTTACTCGCTTGGATTAGATCGAGATTTACCAATAGGAGTAGTTGTTACTACTGGAAATGAAGCTGAGGTTAGCGCAATGGATATCGCAACTGCGCTTTCTGAAGATGAAGATGTTTCCGGAATTTTGATTTATACCGAGGGTTTAACTGAGGTTGAGCAATTACGCGAAATTGCATCAAAGAAACCAACCGCAATTTTAAAAGCTGGTCGCTCTGAAGCAGGTGCAGAAGCTGCCGCTTCACATACGGGCGCGCTAGCAACCGGTGATCGGGTAGTTGATGCTGCAATAAAAGCTACGGGAGCAGTACGCGTAAATAACGTTGAAGAGCTTCTTGATGCGGGCGCCGTTTTTACAACTGGCACAAAATTAACTGGCAAGCGAGTTGCAATCATTACTACCTCTGGCGGAAGCGGAATCCT
>CAZMNB010000003.1:35381-67150 GCA_964567545.1 uncultured Bifidobacterium sp.
TTTCCAACTCCAGAACGTGCTGCGCGAGCACTTGAATTATTACGAGTAGTTTCTATCCCAATTCCAAAATATTCACGAAAATCTCTAGTTGAGACAACAATTACTCCAGCTTTCGGTGCGAGCGAAGTGGAACTAAAAAATCTCTGGCAAAGCGCAGGCATTCCGGTTCCAGAATCAATTCTTGTTACCAATAAGAGTGAAGTAAGTTCCGCAGTTAAAAAAGTTGGCGGTCATGCCGTGTTGAAAGTGGTCATTCCAGGGCTATTGCACAAGAGCGATGCTGGCGGAGTTGCTTTGAATATTAGCGAAATCGAAGCACCAGAAGTCTTTGATCAATTGATTGCAATTGCCAAAGGTGGGCAAGCGTCGGTACTAGTCGAAAGATTCGTTCCAAAAGGTGTGGAGGTGTTGGTTGGCATCACGCCGTCACCACTCGGACGTGTTTTAACAATTGGTGTTGGTGGTGTTTTAACTGAAGTTATTAATGACACCTCACTTCGACTGTTACCTGTAAGTAGCGACGATGTGAATGCCATGGTTAATGAAACTCGATTAGCAAAATTATTTGCTGGAGTTCGTGGTGCAGCTCCTTCTGATCGTGCTGCATTTATTGAGCTCGTGCTTAGAATCACAGATGCAACCGCTGGATGGGAAGATGGTTTTGAGTTAGACATAAACCCTGTAACTGTTCTCTCGGATGGTGCTTGGGTGTTGGATAGCGCTTACGTCGCAGCGAACAATTAAGAGATTGAAATAGGAGAGCGCCATGGATGTAGGAACGATTGTTGCCCGTTCCATGCGGCGTTATCGAGATCGAATTGCAGTTGAAGGACCAGAAGGTTCAATAACTTTTGGGGAAATTGGTTCCCGTATTTTCCAACTAGCACGTGCACTTAAAGAGCTAGGGCTCGCAGAAGGCGATCGAGTGTTAGATCTACAATCAAATCAAAATACTTATATTGAATCTGATTTAGGTATTTCTAGCGCTGGACTCTGTCGTGTTGCACTTAATTATCGATTACACCCAAATGATTGGGTACGGATTACAAAAGATTGTGGCGCAAGAGTATTGATAATGGATGCAAAGTTTTGGGATGAAGCAGCACCAGTACGTGAAATTGTGGATCACATAATTTTAATAAAAGGTGATCACGGTGGCACAATTAATTACGAAAACTTTTTAGCTAAGCAATCAACTGAGCCACTTTTACTTGCCGTTAATCCAGATAGTTTGGTTTCTCTTAACTACTCAAGCGGAACAACTGGAAATCCAAAAGGTGCAATTCGTACTCATAGAAACCGATTAGCGAGTTTAGGAAATATTGTTACTGATATTTTTGGCCGTACGCTAAACGAAAGTGATTGCTGGGTTCATGCGGGTCCAGTGACTCATACCAGCGGACTTTTTGTACTTCCATATTTCGCATTTGGCGCAAAGCAAATAGTGCAGGCTAAATATGAACCAGAAGCCCTTGTGGAAGCGATTCAAGATAGAGGTGCAAACGCAACAGCACTGGTTCCAACTATGGTGGCACGTTTACTTGCTATGGAAGATATGACCCGAGAAAGAATGTCGAATTTGAAAATGCTTGGCTACGCTGGTGCTCCAATGCCGCCGGAACAAATTCGTCAATGTTATGACCGAATTACCAAGAACATGGTGCAGTACTACGGCTTAGTTGAAGCAATTCCGCCAGTAACAGTATTGAGCGCGGTAGATCATGAACTTGGACTATTTAAAGATCCAGAAATTCTTACCAGCGCTGGAAACCCATGTACCACGGTGGAAATTCGAATTGTTGATGAGGCCGGAATTGATGTTCCGCAAGGTGAAATCGGCGAAGTCATTACACGTGGTGATCACGTGATGCGCGGTTATTACGGAGCAGCTGGTAGCGATCCAACCGTTACAAAAGCGGTACGAGATGGTTGGTTACACACCGGCGATCTTGGTCGCTTAGATTTAGATAATCGACTCTTTTTGGTTGACCGAAAAGGGGAGATGATTATTAGTGGCGGGTATAACATTTATCCACGAGAGATCGAAGATGTAATTGCAGAAGTTTTAGATATCTCTGAAGTAGCAGTCATGGGTGTATTTGATGCAGAGTGGGGCCAACGAGTAGTCGCAATGGTGACGATGACACCAAACGCGACTACAAAAAGTGATGAACTAATTAATAAGGTTTTAGAGCATTGCAAATCGCGAATGGCTACCTATAAGAAACCAAAAGAAGTTTTGATTGTTGATGAATTCCCATTAAATTCTACGGGCAAAATTGCAAAGAAGATTTTAAAAAAACAACTCGAAGATAGAAATAAATAATGAGCGGCACCGAAAAACCAGGCGAGTATCCATACACGCGCGGCATCAAACCAGATGCTGGTGTTTGGACGATGGGTCAATACGGTGGCTTTGGCACACCGCGCGAAACAAACGAACGATTTAAAATGTTATTGTCCCAAGGTTTAACTGGTTTTAGCGTTGCATTAGATCTCCCAACTCAATTAGGGCTTGATTCCGATCATCCGCTTGCCGAGGGTGAAGTTGGCAGAGTTGGTGTTGCAATTGATAGCTTGGCAGACATTGAAGTTTTAATGGATGAAATTCCACTTGATAAGATTAGTCAAGTTAGAACTACTGCAAATTCAATCGGATATATCTGGGCTGCAATGTTTATTGCACTCGCGGAGCGACGTGGGGTAGATCCAAATAAGTTTGGTATGTTCATTCAAAACGATGTTTTAAAAGAATATATCGCTCGTGGCACTCAAATTTTCCCGGCCGAGGCAGGTTTAAAACTCTCAGTAGATGTAATTGAATACATCGCACGTGATATTCCAAAATGGGTTCCGTTAGCAATGAGCGGCTACCATATTAGAGAGTCTGGCTCAGATGCGATTCAAGAAGTTGCATTTACTTTTGCAAATGCTCGTGAATATTTAGATAAGGCGTTAGAGCGCGGCGTAACAATCGATCAAGTAGCGCCAACGCTTTTTACATTCCTATCTTCCAATATTGAGTTCTTACCTGAAATTGCAAAATTCCGAGCAGCTCGTCGGACTTGGGCGCGAATTGCACGCGAGAAATATCATGCAAAAGATCCACGTTCTGAGCAATTGCGAATTTTTGCTTTTACTGCCGGGTCTTCGTTAACTGCGCATCAACCAATGAATAACGTAGTTCGAACAACAGTAGAGATGTTGGCGGCGGCGCTAGGCGGAATCCAAACCATGCATGTTTCTGCATTTGATGAAGCTTTAGGAGTTCCAACCGAAGCAGCTGCAATGTTGGCGCTGCGCACTCAACAAGTTGTTGCATTTGAAACTGGTGTACTTGATGGTGTTGATTTATTAGCAGGAAGCTTTGAGTTAGAAAAGTTAACTGATGATCTTGCTGAAAAAATGTGGGAGATGATAGAAGATATTGAGAAACGAGGTGGTGCGCTCGAATGTATCAATAATGGTTGGTTCTCGAAAGAACTTTCCGAAAAGGCATACCAGTTTTCGATGGATGTTGAAAGCGGAAAACGAAAGGTGGTAGGTGTAAATATTTTTCAGGCCGAGACGCCACCGTTTAAACCATTCGCGATTGACCCACAAAGTGAGATTGATCAAGTTGCATCATTGAAGAAATTGAAAGCAAGTCGCGATAATGAAGCCGTGAAAATTGCCTTGGCGAAAGTTGGAGCAGCAGCGAAAGCTGGCGAAAACGTGGTTGGACCCTGCGTTGTAGCGGTTAAGGCTTATGCGACCGTTGGTGAAATCGTCGACCAACTACGCGAGGTCTATGGAAAGTGGCGTCCGAACACTACTTTCTAATGCCATAATTACGCCTCGTAAATCGTGCCTCTCTAGCTCAGTGGTAGAGCAGCCGCCTTGTAAGCGGCAGGTCGTCAGTTCAATCCTGACGGGGGGCTCCATATTTTTACCTAGTCCAACGTCCAGGAAGTTGAATCGTGGCGATTTATTACCCAAGGTTTAAAACCCTGTAACTCTGGTTGTGCGAACCAACTCGCACCATCGCTGCCAGCAACCATCAATGCAGTTGCAAGCGCATCTGCAATAGCGCCATCCGGTCCAATTACAGATGCTGATTTGGCTCCAACCGCAACCATGCCATTTTTTGGATCTTTAATGTGATCGCCACGTTCATAATCTCCACTTGTTGCAATTGCGCCATCAAAAATCTCAAAAGTTTTAACGATATTAGCCTTATTATCAGGGTCAGTAATTCCGATGAGCCACGGTTTAATTTCTCCATTTTCTAACCGCCCGCCACGCAAGGTAATGTCACCAGCGGCATTAATTAAAATATGTTTGACTCCGTTTCTTTGCAGGATTGCCGCAGACTTATCGGCAGCCCAACCTTTTACCAACCCAGATGGGTCAAATCCACCAGGAAGAGCCCAAGGATCAAAAGCGCCATTAGTTAATCGTCTAAGTTCAATACAAAGATTCCAAACCTCATTCACTTCTTCTGAAGCTTCAGCGATGACTAATTCATCGCGACGCAACTTTGAAATTACAGAATTGCTTTTATACGTAGAAAATACTTCATCAACATGGTTTACATATTTTTTAACAACAGATAGCGCACTTTCAAGCGCTGACTTAGATAAATTCTCGGATTCAATGTCGAAAAGTAAAACCGTGCCCCACACTTCAATTTCGCGAAAGATTCGCACAATTAACTCTTAAAACCCAGCCTTTTTAAGGGCAGATTGCAGCGATTGCCAATACGCAGTTGCAGTATATGAAGCACGTGCACGGCAAGAATTCTGAATAGCGCAAGGCAGATCTTGCGCGTTGGTAGAGATAATTTGTTCAATGGTTATTTTCTTAGTCGGGATCCATTGGTCTAAAGTTGGAATTACATATCCACTCCAACTGCTCGGATTTTGATAACCGCTAATTTCTGTAATTTCACCATTTTTTAGCGTGACTTTTATATAAGTATTTCCGTAGCGAGAAGCGGAATAAGTGTTACCAGTAAATGAACCCGAAACTCCGCTGTGGGTAGGGGTAGGTGTAGGGGTAGGTGTTGGGGTAGGTGTTGGGGTAGGTGTTGGGGTAGCGCTCTGCGTTTGCGTCGCGGCTTGGCTCTTTGTTGCAGTCGGAGTTGCCGCTGCAGATTTGGTTGTTGAGCTACTGGTTGGTTTGGTTGGATTGGTTGGATTGGTTGGATTGGTTGTCGGAGTTGTTGTACCTCCACCAAGATCTGCTGCAGAGTTTTGGCCAAATTGCGGTGGTGTAATTGCGAGGATTGCCCCAAGACTTCCAATAGTTCCAGTTGCAATTAATACTGTGCGTTTCATTCCCTATCTCCTATTCGCCATGAAATGCAAAAGCTTCGTCATGGAATCGATTCTTCGGGATACCGACATTTCGCGCAGCTTCCCGTACTGCATCAACAAGTGGAGTCGGACCGCAGATATAAACATCGGAGTCTCTAAAAGTTGGCACAACCCGCATTAAATATTTTGCATCCATGGGATGTTCCGAACGAGGGCCAATCAAATAATGCACCCGAGCGCCTCGTTCTTGCGCCAGATAATCTAACTCTTCTTTTAAAACCAAATCTTCCTTATTTGATGCTCTGAAAATTACATCGACTTCAACGTTTGGTGGAAACTCTTCCATAATTGCACGAATTGGTGTGATGCCGACGCCACCGCCAATCAAAGTTACATGACCTTTCGAGGCTCGCCCCGCAGTAAATGCGCCGTATGGTCCTTCTAGAAAAACTCTAGTTCCTGGCTTAATAAATGTTACTGAACCCGAATGATCCCCTAAATCTTTAACAGTTACTCGTAAATATTTTTTTGTTGGAGCGGCTGAGAGCGAATATGGGTGCGAAATAAACCAATGTCCTTTAGTTAAGAAGCGCCACCCAAAAAATTGGCCACCTTGCGCACCTAACGAGTCAACATTTCGACCTTTCATAATTACAGAAAAGACGCCAGGTCCTTCATTTACTACCTGCTCCACCTTTAATCCAAGACGAAGCGAACGGATAACTGGAATTGCAAAGCGCCAAGTTATAAGAGTTCCGGCAACTAAGAGGTATAACACATTCCAGAAAAATCTATTTAACGGATGTCCGATAAACATCGGCCCGGTTAGAACTTGATGCATAAACGAAAGTGCAATTGCTAGATAGGTATATAGATGTACGGTCCACCAAGTTTCATAAGACATTTTGGCCCGGGCTTTTTTATAAGAAGTAACGCCAGCCGCCATCATAAAAATAAATCCGATAAATGCTGGCAACATCCATGGGAATCGCGTAACCATTCGCCATAATTCAACAATTGTTGGAATTCGCTCCAACCCGGCATAACCAAAAGCTACAAAAAGAACGTGAAATCCAATTAGAAATAGCGAGTAAGGTCCGAGTTTTCGATGCCAAGTTACTAATCGATCATGTCCAACAGAGGTTTCGATCCATGGCACTCGCGCCACCAGCACGAGTCCAACCAACGCTAAATAGGTTCCGATTAACGCGAACGAACGTGATACCGAGGTAATGATTGCGTATGTTGATGCCCAATCCTCTGTTGTAGTGGTTTCAATTTGAAGCGCAACAGTTAGACCAAGACCGAGACCTGTCACAAGCGATGCCCAATCGGCACCCGATCTCTTCTTTGACATTTGGCCACCTAACCGTAACTACCTGTGTGCTTGCTGCGTGCGAAATATGAGTTGGCTCTGAAAACTTTTCTCTTAAAGTCCAATTTTCTTAGATTACGGGCTAAAGTCTAGTTCATGACAGCTCGAGATTTCGATGTCGTTGTAATTGGATCGGGTTTTGGTGGCTCGGTAGCCGCACTTCGGCTTACCGAAAAAGGTTATCGAGTGGCTGTTTTGGAAGCGGGTCGTAGATTTTCTGACAAAGATTTCCCTAAAACTTCTTGGAGAATTTCAAGATTTTTATTCGCACCAAGACTTGGCCTCCGTGGAATTCAAAGAATTCATGCACTTCCTGATGTTCTGATTTTGGCCGGCGCGGGCGTTGGTGGCGGATCCCTTGTGTATGCAAATACTTTATATGTGCCACCAGATTCATATTTTAAAGATAAACAATGGCGCGAAATTACTGATTGGAAAGCTGAACTAGATCCTTGGTATGACCAGGCGTCCCGTGTTTTAGGAGTAGCAGAAAATCCATATTTTTCGCCGTCAGATAAAGCAATGCAAGATGTTGCAAATGAGATGGGGGTTGGAAAGACTTTTAAAATGACACCACTCGGGGTTTATTTTGGAGCAGGTAGTGGCGTTTTAGCAAAGGATCCTTTTTTTGGCGGCGTTGGTCCAGATCGAAATGGCTGCCTGCAATGTGGCGCGTGCATGACCGGATGTCGCCACAACGCAAAAAATACGCTTCCTAAGAATTATTTAGGGTTAGCTGAAAAAGCTGGTGCAAAAGTTTTCCCAGAGCATACTGTTATAAAAATTGAAGAGCTATCTAATGGATCTTGGAAAATTACGGCGAGGAAAAGTAGCGCTTGGTTTGCCGGGAAAAGAACCTTCACTGCAAGTCAAGTAGTAGTTGCTGCAGGAACTTATAACACCCAAAAGTTGCTTCATAAAATGAAGCGTGATGGCGTGCTACCAAAAATTTCAAATTTCTTAGGGAAACTATCTCGAACAAATAGTGAAGCGTTAACCGGCGCAATGATGCCTAAGCATTTCGATACTGACTTTTCACTCGGATCCGCAATCACTTCTTCTTTTTTCCCAAACGAACATACCCATGTTGAACCGGTCAGGTATGGTAAAGGCAGCAACTTGATGGGGTTATTGCAGACAGTCATGACCGATGGCGAAAACCCTAAAAAACGTAGAAAAGCGTGGCTGAGCGCAGTAATCAGAAAACCATCAACACTTTTTAAGATACTCGATGTTCGAAAATGGAGTGAACGAACCGTAATTGCATTAGTAATGCAAAATGTAGATTCTTCAGTATCTATTAGCGGAAGACGTGGATTATTTGGTTGGCGATTAACTTCAGTCAACGACGCTGATCACCCAAACGCAACTTATATCCCAGAAGCTAACGAAGTAGTTCGCAAAATTGCAGATAAGAATGGCGGAATTGCCGGTGGTCATCTAGGTGATTTAATCGGTGCGCCATTTACTGCACATTTTGTGGGTGGCTGCGTGATCGGTGCTAGCGAAGATAATGGGGTAATTGACCCATATCACCGAGTTTGGAACTATCCGAATTTATATGTGGTAGATGGTGCGAGCGTCACTGCCAACTTAGGAGTAAACCCATCACTAACAATTACGGCACAAGCAGAACGAGCTTTTTCGCTATGGCCAAATAAAGGTGAAGTTGATCAAAGACCGTTGCAAGGTAAAGGTTATTTGAAAATCAATGCAATTGCACCGAATAATCCATTTGTGCCTAAAGGTGCAATCGGTGCCTTAAGAATTTCCTAAAATTTCTCGTTGTTTTGCGCTACGCCGATTCGGGTATTTTGTAATTGGGAATTCTGGTTTAGTATAAAAATCTCGAATAATTGCCTGCATTAACTCAGTTTGTTCTTTAACAACATAGTGAGAAGCGCCGGGTAGAACTGCCAGTCTGCCATTAGGGAGCGCTTCATACATTTCAAATGTATGAGAACTTCCAAATGGCTCATCATCACCGGCTAATATCAATACCGGAACTTCGATTTTTGATAGCTCTTCTAAAGTCATATTAGGTTCGGAAGCCCAAACTTGGAATCCTTTAGTAACAATTTCAACTAATAACTCGGGATCTTGACCACTTCTCTCTGCAAATAGCACCTTATCTTCATCTGGAACTTGCACAGTTGATAAATTAAAAGATAAACCAGAGTCATGGTTGTAATTAGTTCCAATTGCGATAATTGATTTCACTAAATCTGGCCGTTTTAATGCGATTAATAACGAGATAATTCCACCATCACTCCACCCAATTAAATGAGTTGGTCCCGTTATTACATCTTCAATATAGGCAATTGCTTCATCAGTTTGAAAATCAAAATGAAAATAACCATCGCGAATCTTGGTTCGGCCGTGTGCTGTTCGATCATAGGAAAAGACATGGTGGTCGCTTGCCACTGCCGGTAAGACTGTGAAATCCCAGTCTTCGGTACTACTCAAGCCACCATGCATTAAAAGTACAGGTTCTCCTTTATTTTCGTGGACTACGCTCCAAACTTGATGACCTCGAAGGTTTATATAACTCATATTTAGTAAGAATCCATAATGTGACGGTTACCCCGATCAAATGTTAAATAATTCCAGGTCCAATCAGCGATAGTTCCAATTTTGTTTCGACCGCCCAGCAGATAAAACAAGTGCAACCAGAGCCAGATAAACCACGCTATTGCGCCGCCGATTTTAATTCCTTTAACTTCGACAACCGCTTTATGTCGTCCAATAGTTGCCATCGATCCTTTATCAACATAGGAGAAATTTTTAGGGGTACGTCCAGCAAATATCGCCGCAATTTGTTTAGCAACGAATTTCCCTTGTTGCATGGCAACAGGGGCGACCATTGGGAGAAACTTTCCAGATTTGTTCTTCACCCCAGAAATATCTCCAATAGCCCAAATATGGGCATAATTCTTAACTTGTAAAGTAGATTCTACTGCGACTCGATTTGATTCAATTGGGAGCGAGAGTTTTTTAATAGTTGGCTCTCCCATTACACCTGCTGCCCAAATCGTAATCGCTGACTCAATTGAATTTCCGTCGCTAAAAAATATTTTTTCTTCATTGATTTCTTTCACAGAAGCATTGCAAATAACTTTTACACCAAGTTTCTCTAAATCTTTTGCGGTTCGATTTGATAGGGATGGCGAGAATGTTGGAAGCAATCTGGAACCGGCTTCAATTAAGTAGATATCTATATTGTCCGCCGCTTTTTTGAAGTCTGAAGATAAGGGTCCACGTCTTAACTCAGCCATCGCGCCAGCCATTTCAACTCCAGTTGGGCCGCCACCGACTACCGAAATTGCAAACCTAGAATCATCTTCAAATCTGCACAGATCTTCAAATCTACGCATTACCGCTGCACGTATAGTTAAAGCCTCGTTGACACTTTTCATACCGAGGGAAAATTCGGCAACCCCTTTAATTCCAAAATCATTTGTTGCTGACCCCATTGCAATTATCAAGTGGTCGTACTCAAGGACTTCACTTGAATCCAATTTCACCGAGTTATCACGATGGTTAATTGATATTGGTGTGCCCATTCGGAATTTGATCCCAGAGTTTCTGATTGCACCACGAACGGGATAGGCGACATGATCAGCTGCAAGACCAGCAGTTGAAACTTGGTATAACAATGGGAGAAATGTTTGGAAATTATTGCGTTCGACCAAATTTACATCCGCGAAGTTCGCTAACCCTCGAGCCGCGGGTATTCCACCAAATCCTGCGCCAAGAATCACAACACGTGGCTTCTTTTGGCTTGGCGTATTCACAATGCAAAGTCTACTGTTAATTCCATGAGCGTGCCGCGGAAAATTTTGGTGACTGGAGCATCTGGGTATGTAGGTGGCCGATTAGTGAAAGCGCTCTTACAGGAAAATATCTCAGTACGAATATTTGTCCGAGAAAAATCTAAAGTCTCTGGCCAACCTTGGGCAAGCGAAGTGGAAATTACAACAGGCAATGCAAGTAATTATGATGAAGTCGTAGTTGCGCTCACTGGTGTGCATACTGCATTTTATTTACTTCACTCGATAAATTTGGGTACTAATTTTGATGAAATAGAAGCAGCGATGGCCCGTAACTTCGCCAAAGCTGCATCTACAGCTGGTGTAAAGCAAATTGTTTATCTTGGCGGAATCGCAAATGACACTAAGAGCAGTAAGCATTTAGCTTCTCGGGCACGGACCGGAAGTGAACTCGCAACAGGATCAACTCCAGTTATGGAGGTTAGAGCCGGAATTATAATCGGTTCAGGTTCAGCTTCGTTTGAGATGTTGCGCCATTTAACACATAGATTGCCAATTATGACGACGCCAAAATGGATTGCAAATAGAACTCATCCAATTGCCATCCGTGATGTACTTTGGTATTTAACTCATATTGCAAAATTAGATAAACCCATTTCCGGAATTTTTGATATTGGCGGACCTGAAATATTAAGTTATGCCGATATGATGCAAAAATTTGCTAAAATATCTGGTTTACGAAAGCGTTTGATAATTAAAGTACCGGTACTTACACCACAACTGTCTAGTTTATGGATTGGATTAGTAACACCTGTACCAACTGCACTTGCTCGTCCGTTAGTTGGTTCATTAATAAATGAAGTTGTGGCAGATCCAAATAAAAGCTTGAACCAAATTATTCCGCCGCCACCAGAAGGGTTAACCGGTGTAACTAAAGCAATTGAATTAGCGCTGAGCCGTATCTCTGCCAATGCAGTAGAGACTCGATGGTCTGATGCCGCCATCCCAACTGCACCTTGGCAGAAAGCTCAAAGCGACCCCGAATGGGCGGGCGAAATGATTCTAAAAGATTTTCGAGAAGTCACGACAGATGCTCCTATCGAAAAAGTATGGGAATCAATTGAAGAAATTGGTGGCGAGAACGGATGGTACGGTGCTGATTTTCTTTGGTTCATGCGTGGTTTGTTAGATCGTGCACTTGGTGGAGTTGGGTTACGCCGAGGTCGAAGAGACCCAAAAACTCTAAGAATTGGCGAGAGTTTAGATTTTTGGCGCGTTGAAAATATTGAGAAAGGGAAATTGTTAAGGCTTTATGCCGAAATGATTCTTCCAGGGAAAGCTTGGTTGGAATTTCGAGTTAGTGAAGTTGATGGCAAGACTAAAATAATTCAAGAAGCAACTTTCTCACCACATGGGCTTGGTGGCCAATTATATTGGTACTCAATTCTTCCACTTCATAATTTCGTATTTCCTACGATGTTACGCAATATTGTTCGGAGCGCAAAACGTAAAGTAATTTTTGGATAGCCATGCATGAGTTTAATGATGAAGTAGAAAAATTAGCTAATGAAATTTTGGAATATTCACTGGTACGACTAAAAACGGATCCGCCGCTTGATGGACCAAGAACTTGGGAAGATTTACAGAGCGAAGTTGGAAATACCATCACTCCAGATGGGCTAGGTGGTCATGCTGCGTTAGCACTTTTTAAAGATGTTTTAGCAAAAGCTTGTATTTCAACGGATCATCCGCGCAACTTGGCATTTATCCCATCTGCGCCAAGTGAATATGCAAACTTATTTGACTTGGTAGTTGGTGCTAGCGCGCTATATGGCGGGTCTTGGATGGAAGGTGCTGGCGCAGTATTTGCTGAAAACCAAGCCTTAAAATGGATAAGCGATTTAGCAGGATTACCAGAATCTGCCGGCGGTGTATTTGTCCAAGGCGGAACTATTGGCAATTTATCAGCGCTAGTTGTGGCTCGGCATGAAGCAAGAAAACGCTCTCCAGAGCATAAAAAATGGGTAATTGCATGTTCAAAGGAAGCGCACTCTTCTATAAAGTCCGCGGCCGATGTTATGGATGTCGGCATTTTGCAGATTGAATCTGATCAGAATTTTAAATTGAAAGGAAATGCGGTCGCCAAAGCGGTGGATGAATACCAATTACAGAATCCAACGCATCAAATTTTTGCAATTGTAGCTACTGCCGGCACGACTAATTTAGGCGTGATTGATGATCTATTAGGAATAGGAAATGCGGCAAAAGCTAGAGGCATTTGGTATCACGTAGATGGAGCGTATGGATTAGCAGCACTTTGTTCACCTTCATTAAGACATCTATTTTCCGGAATTGAATTAGCCGATTCATTAATAGTTGATCCACATAAATGGTTATTCGCACCGTTTGATGCGTGTGCATTGATTTATCGAAATCCAAATATCGCAAGAGCGGCTCATACGCAACATGCTGGATATTTAGCATCTTTAGAAACCGGAGAGTGGAATCCTTCGGATTACGCAATTCATTTAACGAGAAGAGTAAGAGGACTTCCGTTTTGGTTTTCACTAGCTGCGCATGGCACTAAAGAATATGCAGCAGCGATGGATAAGACCATGTTGATTGCGCGTGAAGGCGCACGACTAGTTAACGAGAATTCAAATTTGGAGTTGATTTTAGAACCTGAACTTTCAATTGTGGCCTTCAAGCGAAAAGGTTGGAGCAGTAGCGATTACCAAAATTGGAGTGCTAAATTATTGGCTGATCAAATTGGCTTTGTAACTCCATCTACTCATCTTGGGAAGCCAATTTTGCGCTTTGCAATTGTGAACCCTTGGACCAAGGTGAGCGACTTAGAACTGATTTTAGGAACGCTGTAGCCTCCAGCGTTTTGTCGGTTTCGCCCCATAAGATATGAATATGGATCTCGGTTCAAATAACGAAGCAGCCCAACTGAACGCTGGCTTGAGCGATCTCGAACTTCGAATCTTGGATTTTGAGCGTCAATGGTTCCGTTATTCAGGCGCTAAGGAGAGCTCGATCCGAGAGCTCTTTGACTTAACGCCTCCCCGCTATTACGAGGTACTCAACGCCTTAATCGATCGGGAAGCCGCACTCTTGGCTCAGCCAATGTTGATTAAACGGCTGCGGCGCTTGCGTGATGCTCGAACCGAAGAGCGTTCTGCCGCTCGCCTCAAACTCCACAAGTAACTTCACTACCCAAAAACCTCGGTTTGCTAGAGAGGGAATACCTACCCTAGATTTGGCGTTAGCACTCGACGGGTGTGAGTGATAAGAGACGCCCGATTCAACTATAAATAGGAGTGGAAGAACTATGGCAAAGATGATTGCCTTTAATGAAGAAGCACGTCGCGGCCTAGAGCGCGGAATGAACACATTGGCGGATGCCGTAAAGGTAACCCTTGGACCCCGTGGTCGAAATGTAGTTCTAGAAAAGAAGTGGGGCGCTCCAACAATTACCAACGACGGCGTATCCATTGCGAAAGAAATTGAACTTGATGATCCGTGGGAAAAAATTGGCGCAGAATTAGTTAAAGAAGTTGCGAAGAAAACCGATGATGTTGCTGGCGACGGCACAACCACCGCAACCGTATTAGCCCAAGCGTTAGTTCGGGAAGGTCTCCGTAACGTTGCCGCTGGGTCAAACCCAATGGCGCTCAAGCGCGGTATTGAAAAAGCTGTCGATGCGATTTCCGCAGAACTTAGCGTGATGTCAAAACCAGTTGAAACTCGCGATCAAATTGCGGCCACTGCATCAATCTCAGCCGCTGATTCCACAATCGGTGACATGATTGCAGAAGCGATGGATAAGGTCGGCAAAGAAGGCGTTATCACAGTTGAGGAGAGCAATACTTTTGGTTTAGAGCTCGAACTAACTGAAGGTATGCGATTTGATAAGGGTTATATCTCTGCTTACATGATTACAGATACTGATCGCATGGAAGCAATTTTAGAAGATGCATATGTATTGATCGCAAATAGTAAGATTGCCAATATTAAAGATCTAGTGCCAATCCTTGAAAAAGTAATGCAATCAGGTAAGCCACTTCTAATCATCGCCGAAGATATTGAAGGAGAAGCGCTCGCCACTCTTGTGGTGAACAAAGTTCGTGGAACTTTTAAATCTGTAGCAGTTAAAGCACCTGGATTTGGCGATCGCCGTAAGTCGATGTTGCAAGATATTGCAATTTTGACTGGTGCGACCGTGATTTCTGAAGAAGTTGGTTTGAAGTTGGATGCCGCAACATTGGATCTTCTAGGTAAAGCTCGCAAGATTGTTATCACAAAAGACGAAACCACCATTGTTGAAGGTGGCGGAGATGACGAACAAATTAAGGGCCGAGTTAATCAAATTCGCGCTGAAATTGAGAAGAGCGACTCAGATTATGACCGTGAGAAGTTGCAAGAGCGTTTGGCGAAACTTGCTGGTGGCGTTGCAGTTATCAAAGCTGGTGCCGCAACAGAAGTTGAACTAAAAGAACGCAAGCACCGAATTGAAGATGCAGTGCGAAATGCTAAAGCTGCAGTTGAAGAAGGTATCGTTGCCGGTGGCGGCGTTGCACTACTGCAAGCATCAAAGAAGGCATTTGCTAATTTGAAACTTGTTGGAGATGAAGCAACTGGTGCAAAGATTGTGGAATTCGCAGTTGAATCACCACTCAAGCAAATTGCGATAAATGCTGGCCTTGAAGGTGGCGTAGTTGTTGAGAAAGTTCGTAACCTTGAAGCTGGCTTCGGATTAAACGCAGCGACTGGTGAATACGTAGACATGGTTAAAGCCGGAATTATTGATCCAGCTAAAGTGACGCGTTCAGCATTACAAAATGCAGCATCAATTGCAGCGCTATTCCTTACAACCGAAGCAGTAATTACAGATAAGCCTGAACCTAAGTCAGCAGCACCAGTTGGTGGCCCTGGCGGCGGCGATATGGATTTCTAAGAAATCTGATGGCAGCTAAAACTTCGAAGTCGCGGGATATTTTCAATGCTGCAGAGTTAGCTAAAGCTGCCGCTATTGAAGATGCCCGCGATTCGAAATTTGTTGGCGGAATTGTCTCAATTGAGTCTGATGAAGATCACGTCGTAACTTATTTATTTGAAGCGTCATTACCTGGTTATTTAGGTTGGCGGTGGGCCGTAACTGTTACAAAAATTGATAGCGATAGCGCACCAACAATTTGTGATGTAGTTCTATTACCTGGCGTTGAGTCTTTACTTGCGCCAGATTGGATTCCATATCGCGATCGAATTCAACCTGGTGATGTTGGCGTTGGTGACGTTGTACCAACCGCTGCTGATGATGAACGATTAGTTCCTGGTTATGCAGTTCTACCTGCCGATGAAGAGTTAGAACTTAGCCAATTATTTGAATTTGGTTTAGGGCGAGCTCGCGTACTTTCAATCGTTGGTCGCGATCAAGCGAGCAAGCGATGGCACGAAAGTGATCGCGGACCGAATACACCAATGGCACAATTTGCACCAAAAAACTGCGCATCATGCGGTTTCTATATCTCAATAGCTGGTTCACTCCGTCAGGCTTTTGGCGTCTGCGCCAATGCAATTTCGCCGGAAGATGGTCGGGTAGTTTCGATTGATCACGGTTGCGGTGCGCACTCGGAGGCGTTAGTAACCGAATAAACCCCTTACCAAGTCGCAAATGATCTGCGATAAAGTACTCCTCTGCCCGCACCCCGCGGCTTACAAAAACGAATACTTAAAACTTGAATTGGAGATTCTCATGCCAACTGGACGCGTTAAATGGTTCAGCCTCGAAAAGGGTTTTGGTTTTATTGCATCTGATGAAGGTGAAGATGTTTATCTCGCTGCCGCAAATCTTCCAGATGGTATTACAACTGTTAAGCCTGGCACTAAATTGGAATTCGGCGTTGCAGATGGCCGTCGCGGACCACAAGCACTTTCAATTCGAATAATTGAGGCACCGCCTTCGTTGGCTGCAAATGCTCGGACAAATCACGATGACCTCGCAGTTATTGTTGAAGAGAGCATCAAGATGTTGGATCGAGTCGGAAATGGTTTACGTCAAGGACGTTATCCATCAGAAGCTGAGGCTGCGCGTGTTGCTAAAGTTTTGCGCGGAATCGCTCAACAAATCGAAGGTTAGCTACTCTCTCTTTTTGCTCGACGGAGCGTGTAGCGGATTCCTATTAATCCAAAAGTTATTCCGACTGCACATGTGTATAGAACCTTTATATCAGCATCGATTGCGAGTGCAATTACAAAAACAATAATCCAGGCAATTATTCCGGCGACTATAACTGGTATCGAACCTCTCATAGAAATAGAGTACTCCTATGAACTCGTTGCGGTCTTTTAAGCACCGCAACTTTAGAATTCTTTATCCAGCAAGTACTGCATCCAATATCGGCACTTGGGCGCAACGGGTTGCGCAAGATTGGTTAGTACTGCAATTAACTGGAAGTGGAACTTATGTAGGTTTAGTCGTTGGTTTACAATTCCTACCAGCACTGCTCTTAAGTATGCAAGGCGGAAAATTAGCAGATCGTTTCAACAAGCGAAAAACATTAATTATTTGCAATATAAGTGGTGGGATATCGGCAGCTACCCTTGGAACGCTTGTTGTTACTGAGCATATAAAACTCTGGCATGTTTTTTTCTTTGCTTTCACGTTGGGTACTGCTAGCGCAATTGATGCGCCGGTAAGGCAAGCTTTTACGGCAGAAATTGTTGGGAAAACTGATCTTGCTAACGCCGTAAGTCTTAATTCTGCCAACTTTAACTTAGCCCGACTGATCGGCCCAGGTGTTTCTGGCTTATTAATCGCAGCATTTGGCACCGGGCCTTCGTTTTTATTAAATGCAGTTTCGTACCTCTTTATTATTGCTGCGCTATTCTTCTTACGAGATCGCGATATGTTTATTGAAAACAAACCAAATATCAATGCTAAAATTTCTGAAGCATTTAATTACGTGAAAGCTCGACCTGACATTTACGCAGTCATGGCTACGGTTTTCTTTACCGCAACTTTTGGATTGAATTTCATGATTTTCAATACATTGATGGCTACAAAGGTATTTCATAAAGGTGCGGCATCTTATGGAGCGCTTGGCAGCATTTTGGCAGTTGGTTCACTTACGGGTGCGTTAATTTCAGCAAAATTAGAGAAGAAGCGACATCCTTCATATGTAATGCGCGGTGCTGCACTTTTTGGGGTAATAGTTGCCACCGAAAGTTTTGCACCAACATTCACAATTTATGCATGCCTGCTACCAATAGGAGGATGTATTGCGCTATTAACTTTGATAAGCGCAAATTCAATGGTGCAAGTTCGAACTGATCCAGCAATTCGTGGCAGGGTCATGGGCATCTATTTAACAATTTTTATGGGTGGAACACCGCTAGGTTCGCCACTGATTGGTTGGTTAAGTACAACGATAGGCGTAAGAGAGACTATGTTTTTTTGTGGAGCAGTAACTTTTGTCGCGGCGATTGGAGTATTTTATAAATTTAAAGAGCGGATCGAAACTCCAGCGAGTTTCTTAGTTGATGATGTTCTAGAAACTACTTATGAGAATAAGTAGCACTAGGCTGATCAGCGTAATAATTGTGACAATTCGTCTAGTTTGATAATTCATAAGTGATCATCGCAATTCTTTTGTAGGGGTTGCAATAACTAAAACCATAGCAACGATCACTATCGCTGGAACCATTAAATACCCTTTCGAAATGCCGATTTGATCAGCTAAGAACCCAAGTAGAAGCGGGGCAGCCGCGATAGCTGTTCCTGCGCCAAGTGCGCTAATTCCCATGGCTAAATCTGGCCGATTTTCACTAAGGCGAATTAGCCTAAGCGAGTTTAAAGTAAATTGCATTGAGATTCCCAGACCAGAAATCAGTAGTCCAATAAACGAAAAGAGTGCGTTATGCGAGAGCCAAAATATTGCAAAGCCAGAAAGTTGAAATAAGAGTAAGAAAATCAATCGCTGATCTAAATCAACATGGGTCAAGATAAGTGGGCCGAACCATCTACCGAGTGCCATTCCTAAACTGCCGGCAAGTACTGCAATTGTTGCGCTAGCAGCAGTGAAATTTGTGCGATCTCGGAAAAGTGAGGCGCTCCAAAAAGTCATGGCAAATTCACTTGATATGCAGAGCGTAATCGCAAACCAACCAATCCAGTATTTTCTACTTAATTTTCCACTCTGTCTTCCAGCAGCTTCAGGAATGTACTCGTCTGAATGATGCTTTTTAGCAAATAGAAATAGCGCTAAACCTGCGGGAAAAATTAGGAGCAAACCAAATCTCCAATTTATGGAAGTTCCAGCTAACGCCCCAATTAAGAGAGTTCCAAAAACAACAAATAATGAGTTAACCCCATTTGCTTGAGAGGCTGCACGAGTTTGGTGGTTTGCAAAATGATGGGTTAGCAGTGCAAACCCAGAATTAATGGTTAGAGAAACGCCAATTCCAATAATAAATGAAGCAGAAATTGAAATTATTGGAGACGGTGCAAGTATGAAGAGCAACGCACCACATCCAAATACGCCAATTCCAATCCATGATGTTCTAAATCTGCCGAATTTGTGAACTACTCGAGCGTTAATTAATCCAGCGAGGATGCTTGCGATTCCAAGTGAGGTGCCATGAAGACCTGCAACCGCTCCGCTGGTTCCTTGATCGTTCTGTAATAACGGTTGGGCAGGGCCAAAACCCCCCATGAAAAAGCCAAATACAGCTGATTGAAGCGCAACGGTCCAGAAAGTCAGATCGTGTTTAAAGCCATTATTTTCTGACTTACGCCCCATATTATTTTGCAAGCGCAGATACTACGTATTCGATACATGAGATTAGTGCATCAACATCAGCAGGATCAACTGCCGGAAACATTCCAATTCTTAACTGATTCTTCCCGAGTTTTCGATACGGCTCAGTATCAACAATCCCATTAGCTCGCAAAACTTTAGCAATTTCTAGCGCATCAATGGATTCATCAAAGTTAATTGTTGCAACCACATTTGAACGCGCAGCTGGATCACTTACGAATGGGGTTGTGTAGCTGGTTTTATCAGCCCAGCCGTAGATTTTCGTAGCTGATTCTGCACTTCTACCAGAAGTAAATTTTAAACCGCCGTTATTATTCATCCACTCAATTTGGTCTGCCAACATAATCAAAGTTGCCACTGCAGGAGTGTTATAAGTTTGATCTAATTTACTGTTTTCTATAGCGATATTTAAATCAAAAAATGCTGGAACCCAACGACCGCCCTCTTTTATTTTTGCCGCGCGAGCCAGCGCGGCTGGGCTCATTAAAGCAATCCAAAGACCACCGTCAGATGCAAAAGATTTTTGCGGAGCAAAGTAATAAGTATCAAATTCTTTTGGGGAGACTTCTAATCCGCCAGCACCACTAGTTGCATCGACCAATACGAGTGCGCCATCGGTTCCGGATGGGCGTTTAATTGGCATTGAAACTCCGGTACTAGTTTCATTATGTGTAAGTGCATAAACATCTACACCAACTTCAGCAATTGGAAGTGGGTGAGTACCTGGTTCGGATTTAATCACGGTCGGTTCATCAAGAAACGGTGCAGCTTTTGCCGCCTCCGCGAATTTTGATGAGAATTCACCAAAATTTAAGTGTTGTGATTTCTTTTGAATCTGCCCGAAAGTCGCAATATCCCAAAATGCAGTAGAACCGCCATTGCCTAGAACTACTTCATAGCCATCAGGTAATGAAAAAAGAGAAGCAAGCCCAGTTCGAACGCGATTTACAACATGTTTTACTGGTTTCTGCCGGTGTGAAGTTCCGAGAATATTTGTGCCACTTGATGTTAGCGCTGAGAGCGTCGCAGGCCGAATTTTTGATGGGCCACAACCAAACCGTCCATCCATCGGCTTTAAATTATTTGGAATTACTATCGGTTCGCTCATCTGCGTAGCCTACGGGTAGAACCTTTCTAGATTCCATTGAGTTTTCGCGGCGTCGTCGTGAGTTCGAACATATCGAACTCGATCATGCAGCCTTGAATATCTTCCTTGCCAAAATTCAATACTGGTTGGCGAAATAAGGTATCCACCCCAATTGGGCGGAGTTGGAACTTCCGACCCTTCTGGATATTTAATCGCCAATTCAGAGTAGGCGCTCTCTAAGTTGTCTCTTTCGGACAGTGGTTTTGATTGTTGACTTGCCCACGCACCAATTTGGCTCGACCAAGGACGAGTTGCGAAATAGGCCGAACTCTCCTCGCGAGAAACTTTTGTAGCGCTACCTAAGACAATAACTTGTCGCTCCATTGCATACCAAGGGAAGAGAATTGAAACTTTAGAATTTGCATCAATGTCAATCGCTTTTGCTGATTCATAATTAGTAAAAAACGTAAAGCCATTTTCGGTTACATCTTTTAATAGAACTGATCTTGAAGTTGGTTGGTTTTCGAATACAGTCGATAGGACCATTGCATTGGCTTCCACGATAAATGGATTTGCTGCAGCTTCTGCGAGCCACTTTGTAAATTGCGAGATTGGATTCGAATCGAGGTCATTTTCATTCAATCCAGTCTCGCCATAAGAACGGCGCATTGCTGAAACCTTCGCTCGGATATCGGTGAGTGGTGGTTCTTGCGCTTGCTTCATAGGTGTATCTAACGTCACTTTCTAACTTTGAGCATCTTTAGCCAAGTGGTTTTACCGATCTTAACTTTAGGGGCAGAATAGGCAGTGGAAAATAAATTCTTTGGGAGGCGTGACCATGAGCGATGATTTCAAACCAGGTTTAGAGGGCGTAATTGCGTTTGAGTCAGAGATCGCCGAGCCGGATAAAGAGGGTAGCGCGCTCCGTTATCGCGGAGTTGATATTGAAGATTTAGTTGGACGGGTCTCATTTGGAAACGTTTGGGGATTACTAGTTGATGACGAGTTTAATCCTGGCCTACCAAATGCAGAGAAGTTTCCACTTCCAGTTCACTCGGGAGATGTTCGCGTAGATGTGCAAGCCGCAATTTCAATGTTGGCACCAGCATGGGGTTTGAAACCACTTTTAGATATTGACGACGCCGAAGCACGTAGCAATTTAGCGCGCGCATCTGTAATGGTACTTTCTTATTTAGCGCAAGCAGCACGCGGTGTTGCTGCTCCTGCAGTTCCAGAATCCGAAATTGATAAAGCACATACCGTGGTGGAGCGAATGATGATTCGATGGCGTGGTGAACCAGATCCGCAACATGTTAGAGCTGTTGATGCATATTTCGTATCTGCTGCTGAGCATGGCATGAATGCTTCAACATTTACTGCTCGTGTAATTGCATCAACTGGTGCCGACGTTGCGGCTGCGCTATCTGGTGCGATTGGTGCAATGTCCGGTCCGTTACACGGTGGCGCACCATCTCGAGTACTTCATATGATCGAAGAAGTTGAAAAAACAGGTGATGCAAGTGGATATGTAAAAGGTTTGTTAGACCGTCATGAACGATTGATGGGCTTCGGTCACCGGGTTTATCGCGCTGAAGATCCACGCGCTCGCACACTTCGTCGAACTGCAAAAGAATTAAATGCACCTCGATATGAAGTTGCCGAAGCTCTTGAAAAAGCTGCACTTAAAGAACTTCGCGAACGTCAACCAGATCGCGTACTTGAAACAAATGTGGAGTTCTGGGCCGCAATTATTTTGGATTTTGCCGAGATTCCATCTCATTTATTTACGACTATGTTTACGGCGGCACGGACTGCTGGTTGGTCTGCACACATTTTGGAGCAGAAGCGCACCGGAAGATTGATTCGCCCATCTGCTAGATATATCGGGAAGGGTCCTCGAAAACCTGAAGAAGTTCACGGTTGGGATAACTCGGTACCAGGGGTGCACAACTAAGCCTCGTGGTTTCAGCAACCACTCCTTTTATAACAATTCGATATAAAAGGTCCTAAATGACTGCCTCCGTGAGCGTCTGGCTTGGTCAGAAGCGCCTTTAGGGGCTTAAATGAACCATTGCCTTTACCCCTCGTATCGGCAAATTAGATGAATTTAGGAGAAAAATGCGTAAAGGTAAATCCATCAAGGCGTTAGCGGTTTCGCTAGCACTTGCTGTGAGTTTCGGTGTTGCGCTAACACCAGTTCACGCAGCAAGCACAGATATTTTAGTCTGGGCCGATGAAACTCGCGGACCAAACTTAACTAAAGTAATTGCAGCAAAAGGTGACTGGGTTGCCGGATACAAAGTTGTTATCCGCACCTTCTCTAGCTTTGATGCACTTAAAGCAGCTGTAGATGCTGCAACAGATCTAACTGGACCAGACATCATTGTTGGTGCAAATGACTGGGTACCAACTGGTGCAAAGAGCGGAAAACTTGCTCCAATCACATTGACTGCCGCTGTGAAAGCGCAATTCAATGCATCACAGTTCTTTGATCTCTCATACAAAGGAAAGCTTTACGGTATTCCGCTAGATATCAATAACGTTGCTATGATTTACAACACCAAGTTAGTAACAACTAAGCCAACATCATTCGGCGACATGGTTACGTACTACAAAGCAAATAAAGTTTCAAAAGGCCTAAAGGCTGGACTTTGTGTTGCAGGTGGCGGTATGTCATGGGGCGCACACCAAGTATTTTCAGCGCTCGGCGCCGATGCTTACTTGATGAAGAAAGATGGCACCGTTAATTACGGACAATCTTTCAATCCATCATTATTTGGAAACAACGTTAAAACTTATTTACTTGATAGCAATAAGAAAAGCAATGGTTTCTTCCCAGCATCAGACACTGGTTGCAAAGATAACTTCCTTGCCGGAACAGTCCCATTTGCTGTTATCGGAAACTGGGAATGGGCAGATTATGTTGCTAAGGGTTTCACTATGAACCTAATGCCAGTACCAGGTGTAACTGCTGGAACTTACGGCAAGATGTTCGGTAGCGTAAGCGGAGCACTTCTTACTAGCTATGCTGCAAAGCATGGTACTGAAGCCGCTGCAAAGTCACTTCTGGTTAACATGTTTGCATCTACCGCCGGACAAGTTGCTTACCAAACATATGAGAAGCGCCCACCTGCCGAAAAAGGCGCGCAATCAAGCTCAATAATCTCTGACGCTCAAAAGGGCTTCGGATCAGCAGCTTCGCTTGCTGGTATTCCACAAATTGGTGCGTTCCTTAATAACAATAAGGGTGGCGCTAGCTATTGGGATTCAGCTCCGGCTTACTGGACTGCAGTTCTTACCGATGGTAAAGATGCAGTAAAAGAGGCTCGTAAACTAGCTGCAATC
The DNA here is from genome assembly GCA_964567545.1 of uncultured Bifidobacterium sp. Lineage (GTDB taxonomy): Bacteria > Actinomycetota > Actinomycetes > Nanopelagicales > Nanopelagicaceae > UBA7398. The sequence continues at coordinate 59,078 of CAZMNB010000003.1, forward strand.
TGGAAGACAAACGTAATTTCTGGCCAAGCAGATCTTTAACAGATCGCTAAGTTAGAAGTTAAGAATTAAGTAGACAGTATGGGCGGGAAAATCCCCGTCCATACTGTTTCTTATTAATCTGAAGTATTAATTAAGGGTGGAATTAAAAAGAGATGGTCGCCTTCTTCAGAGGTAAATTAGCCTTTGCTCTTAAGGTCGCATTTCTAGCAGGAATCTCTGCACTTCTTGTTTTATTACTCTTGAGTGCCTTTGGCCAAAAACAGTATGCCATCGGAATCTTTTTAATTTTGGTTGTAATCGGACTCAATTTTACTTACTTAACTAAAGTTTCTATACCGCTTAAGTTCTTTTATCCTGGATTAATTTTCTTACTTGGTTTTGTGGTAGCGCCAATTGTTTTTACTTTGACCATGTCAACTTACAACTATAAAACTGGCAATTACATAGGAAAGACTGAGGCAATTTCTCAAATACAAAAATTAGCAATTGAGCCGGATGCTAACGGCTCGACTTTCGATATCGTAGTTGGAAAATACAAAGGAACCGAATCAGCCATTTTGGCTTCAGATACCGTAAGAAAACTATATTTCATTTCAACTTATAAAGAAAGAATTGATTTAACCGCGGCAGATTTGCAATTAAATGAATACCAAGTAGCCACTAAAGCAAATAACTTTGCCGCGCTGCCAGAAGGCGAACTCGCTGGAGCTGATAAATTGCTATCAACTAGTAGATTTTTTTACACTTCTGAATTTTTTATCGCGTTAGAAGGCTTTGATATTGGTGCGCTATATCGGCAGAAATTGAATTTTGTATCAGATAAAGATGAATTTCAGAATATTTCCACGGGAGCGATTTATAGAGATAACGGCAAGGGTAATTATGCAAATGTAGACAACTCAGCCGAAATTCTCGAACCAGGCTGGCGCGCGCCAATTTGGATAGAGAATTACAGCAAACTTTTACTAGATCCTAAAGTCCGAGAACCACTGATTAGAGTATTTATCTGGACCGTGGTCTTTGCGCTATCTAGCGTAGTTACCGCATTTGGGTTCGGCTTACTACTAGCACTTGCGCTAAATAAACCAATTCGTGGACGTCGTTTTTATCGTTCGATTTTGATTTTGCCCTATGCGATGCCAAGTGTTATGAGTATTTTGATTTGGGGCGGCATGTTTAATACCGAATTCGGCGCCATTAATGAATTATTTGGAACGCAAGTAGCCTGGTTTCAAAGCGTTACCTTTGCAAGAATAGCTGTTGTTGTAGTTAATTTATGGCTTGGATTCCCCTATTTTTATTTAGTAAGTAGTGGTGCGCTACAGGCAATTCCGTCAGAGCTTAATGAAGCAGCCGCAATCGATGGCGCTTCGCCTCGACAAGTTTTCTCAAAAATAACATTGCCACTATTACTCAGAATACTTTCACCGCTCTTGATCGCTTCTTTTGCCTTTAATTTTAATAACTTTAACCTTATCTATTTGCTGACAGGTGGTGGACCAAAGAGCACACTCGATGGTGATATTGCCGGTGCCACTGATATTTTGATTAGCTATACCTATCAGATTGCCTTTGGATCCTTTACCCAAGATTTAGGTTTAGCAAGCGCCATATCGGTAATTATCTTCTTACTAGTTGCCTCCATTTCACTTTACGGTATTAGAAAATCAAAAGTATTGGATAGCTTTGTATGATTAAGTGGTTACGCGAAAATCTATGGCGCCATATCGTGGGGATAGCCATGATTTTATTTGCGCTGTTTCCACTGTATTTAGTGGTTATTTCCTCGATAAACCCAAGTGGAAGTTTGCAAGTTACTTCCTTTATTCCAAAAGAATTCTCTTGGAAAAATTACCAGATGCTCTTTAATGATCCTACAATTCCATACTTAACATGGATGAAAAATTCTTTGATTATCGCAAGTACAGCTGCTTTGCTATCAGTAGTGATTAGCGCTGCTTCGGCATTTGCATTTAGCCGCTTAAAATTTAAAGGTAAAAAATCGGGGATTCAATTACTACTTTTAATTCAAATGTTTCCAGCAATTTTAGCGCTCTCAGCTGTTTACGTAATAATGGAACGAGTTGCAGTATTTGCGCCAAATTTTGGCTTAGGTACCCAACCCGGTTTGCTATTAGTTTATTTAGGTGGTGCGATGGGAGTAAATATCTGGTTACTTAAAGGTTTTGTTGATTCAATTCCTGCCGAATTAGATGAAGCGGCGAAAATAGATGGCGCTAGCGCAATGCAAACTTATTGGTTGATTTTCGTTCCGCTCGCTGCACCAGTTCTTGCGGTTGTAACCCTACTTAGTTTTATTGGAACTTTTAATGAATTCATTTTGGCAAGACTCTTTCTGGTAGATATGGGTAGCCGAACCATTGCGGTTGGACTCCAAGGATTTATTGGCGGTCAGTATTCCCAAAATTGGGGCCCGTTTGCTGCTGGATCTTTGATAGCTTCAGTTCCAATTGTGATTATCTTTTTATCACTACAAAAATATATTATTAATGGCCTAACTGCAGGCTCAGTAAAAGGATGATTAAAAAGAGCTTAGTAGTTTCGTTACTTGCTTCAATTTTTATTGGCTTAGCCACGGGCATTACGCCTGCTGCGACCGAGATAAAACTTGATCGGGAATTCAAAGCAGAAATGATCTATTTTGCGATGATCGATCGGTTTTCAAATGGTAATACCAAAAATGATCTTGGTGGCTATAAAGATGTCAGAACTACCTCTGGATTTGATCCGTATGACACTGCGTTTTATCATGGTGGGGATATTCAAGGTCTTAGCGATAAATTGGAATATATAAAATCACTCGGATTTACTGCACTTTGGATTACCCCAGTTTTTAGAAACATTCCCGTTGGGGTTGACGGACGGAGCGCGGCATATCATGGTTATGCCATTGCTGGATTTGATCAAATAGATGCACATCTAGGGACAATGGCCGAGTTTAAAGCTTTTGTAGTTAAAGCTCATTCTCTTGGCTTAAAAGTTGTTTTAGATATCGTAGTTAACCACACCGCAGATGTGATTAGCTACAAAGAAAATTATGATTACATTTATCTATCAGAACGACCATACAAAACTTCAAACGGAAAAGTCTTTGATGTTGTTAAATTGGCTGGTACCAGTAAATTTCCAGCCGCAACGCAATTAAGTGCCAAGATAAGTTTTCCAAAAACTCCAGTAGTAAGTAAAGCGATGATCAATATAAAGAGCCCGGCATGGTTAAACGATGTTCGGCTTTACCACAACCGTGGGAAATCAACTTTCCAAGGCGAGTCTGGCCGGTTTGGTGACTTCTATGGATTCGACGACATTATGACTGAATCGCCAGAAGTTGTGAAAGGCTTTATTGATCTGTATTCAAAATGGATTTCAACTACTGGCATTGATGGATTCCGTATCGATACGGCGCGCCACGTAAACGAGGGATTTTGGCAGGCATTTATTCCCAGCATAAAAGCCCAAGCGCTTGCAAGTGGTAAAAAAGATTTCCCAATGTGGGGCGAAGTTTATGATTCCAACCCAGAAACTCTAGATTATTGGGCGCGATATGGCGGCTTTACTGAGTTATTAGATTTTCCAGTTCAGGATCGTATGTTGAAGTTCATAACCTCAGGTGCTGCAACTGAGTTGGCAACACTATTAAATGAAGACGATCAATATTCAACTTCGACTATTGATCCACGAAATTTTGGAATCTTTTTGGGCAACCACGATATGGGGCGAATTGGCGGTTTTATCGGGGGAAACGTTAATTCAGAGGCGGCTTTATTGCGTGACCAATTGGCACATGCATTGCTCTTCACAATGCGGGGTGTACCAATTGTTTATTACGGCGATGAATTTGGGTTAATGGGTGATGGCGATAAAGAAGCACGTCAAGACTTATTTGTAACATCGGTAGATCGTTGGCGCAAACAGCAACGAATTGGGAGCGAGCCTATTGGTATGGGAAAGAGTAGTTTTGAAACCACCAATCCACTACAACAAACTATGCGAGATCTAACAAAGCTCCACGCATCTTCCAAGGCATTTTCAGCTGGCGCTATGAAAATTAGATTTGCCGAAAATGGTTTATTGGTTTTTAGCCGTTTTGACTTAGATAGTGGCAAAGAATATTTAATGACTTTCAATAGTAATAACGCATCAATCTCTGGAAATTTTGATGCCGAATTTCTTGCGAATAAGTGGGAGAAAGTTCTGGGCGATGGTTCAGTTTCGGCTGTGGGTAAAACCATGAAAATTACAGTCCCTGCATTTGGCTGGGGAGTTTTCTTTGCCGATATGGTGAAGAATTCAGGCACGCCTGAAGTAACGATGGTAAGGCCAACAATGAATCCAGTTTTGCGAGACCGAATCAATTTGGAGGCAACAATAAATGGTGCCGATATTGCAGAAGTCCAATTTCAATATAAAGATGGCGGAACATGGAAGAGTTTAGGAACAGATACATCTCCGACATTTAAGAGTGAAACTGTTGAAGCCGGACGTTATCGGGTCTTCCCACTAATTTCTGATATTAAATGGTCAACTAATACTGAATTTAGAGCAGTCGCATTCTTTGCTCACGGAGTTGAAGCTAAATCCGAATCTTTCTCATTCGCTAAGCCATAGTTTTAAAGCGCTAGGTAAGTATTTGGCCCAGGCTCTCTCATTATGCCCGCTGCGTTCATAAACTTTGCTTTCAAAATCACGATTTTTTCGATACCCATTCATAAGCATCAACTCATCAGCCAAATCTTGAAATGGTTTGTAATCCCGGTCTAGGCCTTTAGTGCCACGACTCATCCAAACTTTGTGCTTACCCGGTTTTGGGAGTGCATTAATTAAAGATTCAACGAGAGGTTTCCCGCCGATGGTCCAATGTGGTGAAAGAGCCAAGGCGGTTTGATATAGATCCGGTCTTCTTGCAACGCCATTAAGAGTTGCTAACCCGCCCATGCTTGAACCGATCATCGCAGTTTTCTCCGGATTAACTTGAAACTTATGCTCTATAGCTATGGCAGGAATTACTTGATCTGCAATTAAATCTAAGTAAGCATTTCCACGTAAATCATCAAGTGAAATATTGATCTTTCGAGTTGGTGTTACTGGAATACCAGATTGAAAAATATCTTGTGGAGAAAGATCTAAAGTTCTTCCAACAGGTTCTTTTTTAGAGTTGCTATGAAATACCGCAATTATTAGCGGTGGTGTGATTCCTAAGCCTTCAGAGACCCGAATCGCAGATTGCGCCATTTCCCAAGTTCTATTTTTATGTGTTGACGTATGGCCATCAAATACATTCTGACCATCGTGTGCGACTAAGAGATGTTCAGCACCACTCTCCGGAGCCCAATAATCCACAATTCGATTTTCGAACTTAACTCTAGTAACCCAACCCGGCACGCCTCGGATTTGAAAGCGCTTTATTCTCTCCATGATGGTTAAATCATGCCATGAATTCGAGGTCCATATTTTGGTTTCGTCGCGATCTACGGCTTTCGGATAATCCTGCATTATTAGAAGCTATTGCAAATAGCGATGAAATTATTCCAGTTTTTATTCTAGACCCTAAACTAATTGGAACTAGTGGGAGTAAACGACTTGCTTACTTAGGAAATTCATTACGTGCGCTCGATGAATCCCTTGATAATAAGTTGCATGTAATGGTTGGTGATCAAGTGGACGTTTTACAGGAATTATCCAATAGATATGACGCAAAAGAAGTCCATATATCGGAAGAATTTGAACCATATGGCGTATCGCGTGATGCGCGGGTTGAGAGCGCCGGAATTAAGTTAATTAGAACCGGAAGTCCATACGCAGTAGCGCCAGGTCGCGTTAGAAAACCTAGTGATGGCACGCCTTACAAGGTGTATACGCCCTTTTTTAACGCTTGGTGCGGACATGGTTGGCGCGCTCCCGTTTCTGCACCGAAAGAGATTCACGCAGTAACGCCAAATAAAAACGATCGTAATTTTCCAGATTGGCCCATTCCAGATGGCACGGAGCTTTGGCAAGCCGGAGAGCAAGCCGCACATCTTCGATGGCAATACGTCAAAGATAATATTTTAGATAAATACGACGAGTTTCGTAATCTCTCTGGGATAGATGGCACAAGCAAATTAAGTGCGCATCTAAAGTGGGGAGAGATACATCCAAGAACTTTGTTGGCCGAACTAGGAAAGAGCAAGGCACATCTAGTTTTCCGTAAAGAAATTGCGTGGCGAGAATTTTATGCCGACGTTTTACATCATAATCCGCATACTGAAACGGGATATTATGCCCCTCGCTTTGCCAACATGCGATACGAAAAACCCGGTGAAAAGTATCAAGCCTGGTGCGAAGGCAGAACTGGATATCCATTTGTAGATGCCGCAATGCGACAAATGCTTAGTGAGGGTTGGATGCATAATCGAACCAGAATGGTGGTCGCATCATTTTTGGTTAAAGATTTGCATTTAGAATGGCAGTTAGGCGAACGATTTTTTAGAGAACATTTAATTGATTATGACGTAGCATCAAACTCACATGGCTGGCAGTGGACTGCAGGTTGTGGCACTGATGCTTCGCCTTATTACCGAATTTTCAACCCGATTGAGCAAGGAAAACGTTTTGATTCTGAAGGTTTATATGTAAAGAAATATATTCCTGAACTAGCGCACTTAACTGCGGAAGAAATCCATGAACCTTGGTTAGCTGTGAACGGTTACAAGAACGGTTACCCAGAGAGAATTGTCGATCATGCGCTTGAGCGGTTGGAATCGCTAGCCCGGCTTAATGAAATCAAACCGAGCCAGCAATAACCAATATTTAAACTAAGAAGTTGGTGAACTGCCAAGGATCAGAAGTATCGTATTTACGATTATTCCATCCTGCATAAAGATCGTTTCGAGTTTGCAGCGGATCCCAATCTGCAGCTTCGGAATGAAATCCACCCCAGTACTTTTCAGCATAAGGTAAAACTTCGCGCCAAGGCATTTCGTCCGGAACTAACAAGCCCTTATTTGGATTTGCCATAATCCAAGCCACTGCTGCAAATACTGCAGAACCAACTTGCACGGTGGTAGCAGATTGGTTTGGAATTAATTTTCGCGAATCGTGAATATTCAAAAGCGAACCAGTCCACCAAGACTTATAAGCATGGCCCATTAATAGAACACCGAGTCGATCTTCGCCATCAGTTATTTCATCATTCATGATTCGCTGGTTAGGGGTTAGATCCCATTGGCGCATCTCTAATTCGCGCATCGAAACGATCGCTTCATTAGATGGGCAATATGCGTAATGCACAGTTGGGCGGTAAATTGCAGTTTCGCCCTGCCAGACCGTTAAATGATCTGAGAGCGTAAATGCTTCACCGTGACGAACCACCATCCCAGTAGTTTCACAATTAGGTACCCAAGAGCGAACCCAGGTAGTTGCACCAGGTTGCGCCATTAAAATTTGATTTTTTGGTCCAGTTTTATGCTCATAAGCATTTGGTGGGAGCAGCCTTTCGTGAGTTCCCCAACCTAATTCGGCTGGCGCAATTCCTTCTTCGTAGAATCCTTCGACGCTCCAAGTATTAACAAACTCATTTAGTTGTTTTGGTTTATTAGTAACTTGGGTATCACGTTCTGCTATATGAATTACTTTTATGCCTAGATGTTGCGCAAGTTCGTTATAAGCATCAGCTTCTAGCGCCTTTTCTACACCGGTTGCAGCAATTCCATCTTTGATAGCGCGTGTTGCAATATCGACCATTGATTTTTTAACTAAATGTGAAACTAATCCCGGGTTTGCACCATGTTCGACCACAGCAGTTGCGCCAACTTTCTTCCAGTTAGCTTTCATCTCACGAAGCTTCATGTGGCGGTAATAGAGCGTGCGCTCAGCTGGGGGACGAGAAGCACCGGCAGAGTACGGATCCCACTCTTCTACTGAAGTATTTAAGTAGAGCACGCCGCGATCGTGGCACCATTGCAAAATTACATTTGCATCGATATTCCAAGCAAGATCAAGTAAAAAATCACCTTCTGTTAAATATTTACTTAACTTTTCATCAATATTTTCTTTTGTGATTTGGTCCTGCAC
>CAZMNB010000004.1:0-36706 GCA_964567545.1 uncultured Bifidobacterium sp.
ATTTCCTTTTTAATGCACAAGTTCATACAGTAGGCGGCGCACTTTCTCGCCCAGCCTTATTAATTAAATCTAAAGCCCGTGCTGCAAAATTTGATAAGGCGACGATTGAAGGTGGCGCTTATTACTTAATGACCATTTCAGATTGGAAGACGGTATTTGGTTCATAATTTGAAGCCTATTTGTCAGTTTTCTAACCTAAAGCAATAAAGGGCGGTGGGTAGCGACTCGAGGGCGCTACCCACCTTTACCTTTTCTGATTTTGGATAGGCTAACTTCCATGGCAACTGCGAAAATTCTGGATGGCAAGGCGGTGGCGCAATCTATTAAGAGTGATTTAAAGGTGCGGATAGCTACCGAAAAATTGTCACCTGGTCTTGGGACAGTTTTAGTCGGAGATGATGCTGGATCACATGCTTATGTAAGTGGAAAGCATAAAGATTGTGCTGAAGTTGGTATTCGATCAATCCGAGTTGAATTGAAAGCCACTGCTTCCGAGGCAGAGATATTGAAAGCAATTTCTGAATTAAATAGCGCAAAAGAGTGCACCGGATATATTGTGCAATTACCGTTGCCAAATGGGATTAACTCACAAAAAGTTTTAGAAGCTATTGATCCTAATAAAGACGCAGATGGGTTACACCCGTTAAATTTGGGTAGGTTGGTAATGGGAGAGAAAGCTCCGCTGCCATGCACGCCAGCTGGAATCGTTGAATTATTAAATCGATACGAAATTCCACTGGATGGTGCTGAAGTTGTGGTAATTGGGCGTGGTCTAACTGTTGGTCGTCCGCTTGGATTATTACTTTCTCGTAAAAGTGAAAACGCCACGGTAACTTTGACTCATACCGGCACTAAAGATTTAGCAGCACATACCAAACGTGCTGACATTGTGATAGCTGCAATTGGAAGAGCACATTTTTTAAAAGCGGAAATGGTCAAAACTGGCGCTGTGGTCTTAGATGTCGGAATTACTCGAACTGAATCTGGCTTGCAGGGAGATGTAGATCCGGGTGTTGCCAAAATCGCTTCATATATTGCTCCAATGCCTGGCGGAGTTGGACCAATGACTCGTGCAATGTTGCTCCGCAACGTTGTTGAGATGGCTTAACTTGTTCGTCAAAATCGGGTATCTCGCCGCAATAGTCGGTGTTTTAGTTGGAGCAATCGATCAAGTTAGAGTGGGAGCGCTATTAATTGCAATTGGCCTAGCGTTATTTTCAATTCCAAAATTCAAAGGTTCTTGGTCAGCTAGACGTATTGATGTGATGATTCCGGCGGCCCTCATTGTGGCCCTAATTACAATTGCGTTAGCGTTACCGCGTGCCAGATAGCGATTTTCACTGGTTAGGCCATGGGTAAGATTCAGGTATTGCTTCACGAAATGTGAAGGTGCAAATTGAGAGAGGTTCCAATATGGCCAGATCCGGAAAAGTCACAGTAGTCGGAGCTGGTTTTTATGGCTCTACCACCGCACTTCGTCTAGCCGAGTATGACGTCTTTGAAACTGTCGTATTAACTGACATCGTCGAAGGAAAACCCGAAGGTCTTGCACTTGATATGAACCAATCGCGTTCAATCGAAAATTTCGAAACAAAAGTAATTGGCGCAACTACTACCGCAGATGGTGGTGGCTATGAAGCAACTGCAAACTCAGATGTAGTTGTAATTACTGCTGGCTTGCCTCGAAAGCCGGGCATGAGTCGAATGGATTTGATTGGTGTAAATGCTGGAATCGTTCGTGGCGTTGCAGAGAATGTTGCAAAACATTCCCCAAATGCCGTAATCATTGTGGTTTCAAACCCACTAGATGAAATGACTGCACTTGCCCAACTTGCAACTAATTTTCCAAAGCATCGCGTAATGGGACAAGCAGGAATGTTAGATACTGCAAGATTTACCCACTTCGTTGCAGAAAAATTACAAGTACCAGTTTCGTCGGTAAAAACTTTGACTTTAGGTTCGCATGGCGAAACCATGGTTCCGGTACCTAGCCGATGCACAGTTGATGGCAAACCACTTTCAGATCGACTTTCTGAAGTAGAAATTGCAGAACTTGTAGATCGCACTCGTAATGGTGGTGCAGAAGTTGTCGCTCTTCTTAAAACTGGTTCGGCATATTACGCACCATCAGCGGCTGCAGCCCGTATGGCAAAAGCTGTGATTGAAGATTCTGGCGCAGTCATGCCGGTTTGCGCCTGGGTTGATGGCGAATATGGAATCAGTGGTGTTTATCTGGGTGTAGAAGCTGAAATAGGTCGCACCGGAATTAAGAAAGTTGTGGAAGGAAAGTTATCCGACACTGAAATTGCAGCGTTAAAAACTGCAGCTGAAGCGGTTCGAGCAAAACAAGCAGACGTCAAAGATTTATAAACGGAAATCAAAGGGAGATAGCGGATGTCCAAGCTCAAAGTTGCGGGAACCATTGTTGAATTAGATGGCGATGAGATGACCAGAATCATCTGGCACTTCATTAAAGATCAGCTAATCCTTCCTTATCTAGATCTCAACATTGACTACTACGACTTAGGTATTGAACATCGCGACGCTACTGATGATCAGGTCACTATCGATAGTGCTCATGCCATCCAAAAGCATGGCGTTGGCGTGAAATGCGCAACCATTACACCAGATGAAGCCAGGGTTGAAGAATTTGGTTTAAAGAAGATGTGGAAATCGCCCAACGGCACAGTTCGAAATATTTTGGGCGGCGTAATTTTTCGTGAACCAATTATTATTAAGAACGTACCAAGATTAGTTCCGCACTGGAGTAAACCAATTGTTATCGGGCGTCATGCATTTGGCGACCAATACCGCGCAACTGATTTCTTAGTTCCGGGTAAAGGGAAGTTAACAGTAACTTTTACACCTGAAGATGGTTCAAAGCCAATGGAATTCAATGTGTTTGATTTCCCAAGTTCTGGTGTTGCAATGACAATGTATAACTTAGATGATTCAATTCGAGATTTCGCTAGAGCTTCATTTAATTATGGGTTATCTCGCAAATACCCGGTATTCCTATCAACAAAAAACACAATCCTTAAAGCCTATGACGGTCGTTTCAAAGATCTATTTGAAGCGGTATTTGAGGCTGAATTTAAAGCTGAATTCGAAAAGCAAGGACTCGCTTACGAACATCGATTAATCGACGACATGGTAGCCACTTCACTTCGTTGGGAAGGTGGCTACATCTGGGCTTGCAAGAATTACGATGGTGATGTGCAGTCCGATACCGTGGCACAAGGTTATGGTTCGCTCGGTCTAATGACATCGGTATTGATGACACCAGATGGAAAAACCGTTGAAGCAGAAGCTGCGCATGGCACAGTGACTCGCCATTATCGCGACCATCAAAAAGGAAAAGCCACTTCCACCAATCCAATTGCATCTATTTTTGCGTGGACTCAAGGTTTACAACATCGGGCCAAGTTAGATAACACACCTGCAATCGGCGAATTTGCTAAGACTTTAGAGAAAGTTTGTATCGAAACAGTTGAGAGTGGAAAGATGACAAAAGATCTTGCGCTATTAATAAGTAAAGATGCTCCTTGGCAGAACACCCAAGAATTCTTGGCATCTATCGACGATAATCTTAAGAAAGCAATGAAGTAAACGCGCTTTCTCATTCTTATGTAGTGCTGTCACTCGCCATACCTATAGAACGAGTTTTTCATCGAGTCTACGGTCAGCTTCAAGAAGAATCGGCAAGGTGCCGCTTCGGTTATTGGAGTTAAATATGAGTGAAGCATTTATTGCACCGGGACAACCTGGAAGCAAAGTTACCTTCTTGCCTAGATATGAGCATTGGATTAATGGGGCGTTTGTTAAACCTTCTTCTGGTTTATATTTCGAAAACGCAACCCCAGTTACTGGAAAAATATTTTGTGAAGTAGCGCGCGGAAATGCAAAAGATGTAGAACTTGCGTTGGACGCAGCACATGCCGCAGCTCCAGCTTGGGGAAAGACATCTGCTACTGAGCGAGCAATTATGTTAAATAAAATTGCCGATCGAATGGAAGCAAATGTTGAGGCAATTGCAATTGCAGAAACTTGGGAAAATGGAAAGCCAATCCGGGAAGCGTTATATGTAGATATTCCATTGGCAATTGATCACTTCCGTTACTTTGCTGCCGCAATCAGAGCTCAAGAAGGTTCAGCAGGCGAGTTAGACCAGGACACAGTTGCATATCATTTCCACGAACCGCTTGGCGTAGTTGGTCAAATCATCCCGTGGAACTTCCCAATCTTGATGGCAGTTTGGAAATTAGCTCCAGCAATTGCCGCTGGTAACTGCGTAGTGTTAAAGCCAGCTGAACAAACCCCAGTTTCAATCCATTTCTTAATGGATTTGATTAAAGATTTAATTCCAGCGGGTGTAGTAAATATTGTTAATGGATTCGGCGTAGAAGCTGGTAAACCTCTGGCATCTTCATCAAGAATTGCCAAAATAGCTTTTACTGGCGAGACCACAACTGGCCGGTTAATCATGCAATATGCCTCTGAAAACATCATTCCGGTTACCTTGGAACTTGGTGGCAAGAGCCCAAATATCTTCTTCAACGATGTTGCTGATAAAGATGATGCGTTCTATGACAAAGCCCTCGAAGGTTTCACGATGTTTGCGGTGAACCAGGGCGAAGTTTGCACCTGTCCTTCCCGCGGATTAGTCGAAGCCAAGATCTATGACAAATTCTTAACCGATGTAACCGCTCGCACCAAAGCGATCATTCAAGGAAATCCATTGGATTTAACGACCATGATTGGTGCGCAGGCAAGCGTTGAACAGATGGAAAAGATTCTCTCCTATTTAGATATCGGCAAGAAAGAAGGAGCAAAGGTAATAACAGGAGGCGAACGCGCAAATTTAAGTGGCGATCTTGCTGGTGGTTATTATATAACTCCAACAATTTTTGAAGGGAAAAATTCAATGCGAATCTTCCAAGAAGAAATTTTTGGACCAGTTGTCTCAGTAACTAAGTTCGATGGTTTTGATCAAGCGATGCAGATTGCAAATGACACTCTCTATGGACTTGGTGCCGGCGTTTGGACTCGCGATATTAATACTGCCTATCGTGCTGGACGTCAGATTCAAGCCGGTCGAGTTTGGACTAATTGCTATCACGCTTATCCAGCGGGAGCCGCATTCGGTGGCTATAAAGCCTCTGGTATCGGTCGCGAGACGCATAAAATGATGCTCGATCACTATCAACAAACAAAGAATCTGCTTGTTTCCTATTCTCCAAACAAATTAGGATTCTTTTAAGCCGTAACCATTAATAAGGAGTAAAAGTGACACTGCCGCCTCGAGTTGAAGTTACCATCGAGGCGGCAGCGCTACTTTTAAAGTTAACAAAAATTCATGGACCACTGATGTTTCATCAATCAGGCGGTTGTTGCGATGGATCTTCACCTATGTGTTATGCAAAAGGTGAATTTCGCGTTGGTGGTTCTGATGTGTTGCTCGGCGAGTTAATGTTTGAAGGTTTAAGCGAACCAATTCAAGTTTGGATGGGCAAAACACAGTTCGAATATTGGAAACATACACATTTAACAATAGATGTGGTTGATGGGCGCGGCGGTAGTTTCTCTTTAGAATCGAGTGAAGGTAGAAGATTCCTTATTAGATCTCGACTATTCACTGATGCTGAGTGGGCAATATTGGAGAATGCTCCCGTTACTACCGGAGCATAAAAAATCCCCGCCGCTAATAACGACGGGGATTAATTTTGCGGAATCTATTTCTTATCTAACCGTTCACCATCGGCAGCGTTAAATAGATGAATAGCAGATGGAATAGCCGCTACTGAGATTGTCGAACCAGGTTTTGGTGGATTCTTTGGATCCCAGCGAACAATTACTTGCGCGCCTTCATCGCCGCTGTTTGCAAACTTAATTGCAGAATCAACTGGCTTTCCATAAACGTAGGCATCAGCACCTAGCTCTTCCACAACTTCTACCAGGACTTCGAAGCCATTTGAAGTTGTTGGAGTAAATCCTTCTGGGCGAATACCAACTGTTACAGAACTACCGGCATTTGCTGGAACGCTAAGTTCCAAATTGCCGAGCTTTGCTTTACCGCCAGATACTGGAGCGATTAACAAATTCATTGCAGGAGATCCGATAAATCCAGCAACGAATGCATTTGCTGGGTTATCGTAAAGATTTCGTGGGGTATCAACTTGTTGTAGCAATCCATCTTTTAACACCGCTACCCGGTCGCCCATAGTCATAGCTTCAACTTGGTCATGCGTTACATAAACAGTGGTTATCCCAAGACGACGTTGTAGCGCAGCAATTTGAGTACGAGTTGCAACGCGAAGTTTCGCATCAAGGTTTGATAGCGGTTCATCCATCAAGAAAACTTGTGGCTCACGGACAATCGCACGACCCATAGCAACACGCTGACGTTGTCCACCAGAGAGCGCTTTTGGTTTACGTTCTAAATATGGTTCAAGATCCAATAATTTCGCAGCTTCACGAACTCGACGTTCGCGTTCTTCTTTTGCCACCCCGGCAATTTTTAGCGCAAAGCCCATATTTTCAGCAACAGTCATATGTGGGTAAAGTGCGTATGACTGGAAGACCATTGCGATATCGCGGTCTTTTGGTGCGACGTTTGTAACATCGCGATCACCAATAAATATTGCGCCGTTATCAATTTCTTCTAATCCGGCGAGCATGCGAAGTGAGGTAGATTTTCCGCAACCAGATGGTCCGACTAGAACTAAAAATTCACCATCATTTACAGTGAGATTTAATTTATCTACTGCTGGTGCAGTTGTTCCTGGATAGATGCGAGTTGCATCTTTAAATACGACAGATGCCATGAGGCAATCTCCTTCTCCGGGCAGGTACGTGCCCGACGGTCCGTTGGATGAAGGTCAAGTAGTGGCAACGATGCCAGTTACTCGACCACGTAAGCATCTGCTTCCGTGGTAGGCGAAGGTTATCTAGCGGCGGCGGGAAAAGAAAGCGCACCGATACGCTTAGCGCCATGGATAACCCTCAACCGATACTTCAGCTTTCTGACCTCTCAGTCGGAGAGCTTTTTCTCGATATCGGCATTGTCCTATTCTTCATAACGCTAGGTGGCATTTTTGTAGCAGCGGAGATTGCGCTGATTTCATTACGAGATAGCCAAGTTCGGCAATTGGCTTTGAAAGGCAAACGCGGCGCCAAGGTTGCCGAATTAGCAAAGAATCCAAATCGGTTTCTAGCTGCAGTTCAAGTTGGTGTAACTTTCTGCGGTTTTCTTTCAGCTGCGTTAGGTGCAGAACGTATCGGCAAATATGTTGAACCTGTACTGCAGGATATTGGTATTTCCGAAAAATATTCAGCGACGCTCTCATTATTGCTACTCACAATCGTGATTGCTTATATCTCGCTTATTTTCGGTGAATTAGTTCCAAAACGATTAGCGCTACATCGGACCGAATTCTTAGCGCTCGCTTCCGCAAATAGCGTTGACCTATTAGCCAGAATTTTTCGACCAATTATTTGGTTGCTCTCTCATTCAACCGACTTTGTAGTTCGACTATTCGGGTTAGATCCAAAAGCAAAGCGAGCGGATATCTCCGAAGAAGAACTTTTAGATTTAGTTTCTGGCCATGCGGCGCTGACTGACGAAGAGCGCGATATTGTGGAAGAAGTATTCAACGCAAGCGAGACCTTAATTCATGAAATTATGGTGCCGCGCATCGAAGTGGATTTCTTAGACGCAAGCCTTTCGATTTCACAGGCAATTCGGATTGCCGTTGATAAATCGCATTCACGGTACCCAGTAGTTCGAGGCACTAGTGATGAAGTCATTGGTTTTATCCACGTTCGCGATTTACTTGATCCAGCGCTTAGCGGAAAAGATTTAACAATTTTGGAGTGCATAAGAAATGTTATTTTCCTTCCAGGAACAAAAGGTGTATTACCAGCTTTGACTGAGATGCGTGCTGCAAGACAGCAAATTGCCATTGTTCTGGATGAATACGGTGGAACCGACGGCATAGTTACGTTAGAAGACTTAGTGGAGTGCCTAATTGGTGACATTCACGATGAATACGATTTGCCGGAGAGCGCTCCCCAGTTGCAAAATCGAAGCGGGGATTTTGAAGTCGATGGACTAATAACGCTTGATGACTTCAAGGATGAAACTGCGGTTGAATTACCCGAGGGACCTTATGAAACGCTAAGCGGCTTCGTAATGCATTTCTTAGGTCGTTTACCAGTTGTGCATGATGTGGTTCGGGTAAATGGTGCCCAAATAACCGTTCTAACTATGGTCGGTAAACGCGCTGGAAATCTATTAATTTCGCGAGATAGCGGTCAACCTAAAGAACTCTGGAAAGATAGCGCACATGAATAGCTCTCGAAAACGAGTTCTCTCTGGCATTCAACCAACTGCCGATTCATTCCATTTAGGTAATTATTTAGGTGCCGTAAAACAATGGGTGGCATTGCAAGAAACACATGATGCGTTTTATTGCGTAGTGGATCTGCATGCTTTGACGATTGAAACTGAACCAAAACTATTTAGAAAACGCACTTTGCTTGCAGCTGCCCAGTTAATTGCACTCGGTCTAGATCCAGATCGCTGCACGTTATTTGTGCAATCTCATGTTCATGAACATAATCAACTTGCCTGGGTTATGGAATGTCTCACTGGTTTTGGTGAGGCAAGCCGAATGACGCAATTCAAAGATAAATCACAAAAATCCGGTTCAGATAGAACTGTGGTCGGGTTGTTTACTTATCCAATTTTGCAGGCTGCCGATATTCTGCTTTACCAACCACAGTACGTTCCAGTTGGTGAGGATCAACGCCAGCATATTGAATTAACCAGAGATTTAAGTCAACGCTTTAATTCTCGCTATGGTGAGACTTTTGTGTTACCTGAGGCTTACATAATTAAAGGATCAGCCAAAGTTAATGACCTGCAAGATCCGAGTGCAAAAATGAGTAAATCATCGGCTTCTGCCGCAGGCGTCATTGACATCATGGATGCTCCAGAAATAAATGCGAAGAAGATTAGGAGCTCGATAACAGACGCAGAACGAGAAATTAGGTTTGATGAGAAAAATAAGGCCGGAATCGCTAATTTATTGACGATTTATGCAGCTCTGACCGAAAAGTCAATTTCGGAAAGCGAAGCAGATTTTGCTGGCAAAGGCTATGGTGATTTTAAAGGAGCAGTTGCTGATGTAGTAACGGATTACTTTGCACCAGTCCGAAAGCGAACTCTGGAATTACTGGAAGATGAAGCCGGACTTCTGAAATTACTTAAGACTGGTAGCGAAAAAGCGGAAGTTGTTGCTGCACAAACGTTGAGAAAAGTTTATGACGCCATGGGAGTTGTTCCGCGTGGCAAATGAAAATTTCAAATCTGAGTCAGGTATTCCATTTTCAGATAAACCGCGTGATATTCCGGTGGAAAAAGCGGGCGAATTTCCTTTTACGCGAGGCATTTATGAAACTATGTATAAAAACAAACCTTGGACCATGCGGCAATACGCAGGATTTGGCAGCGCGATTGAATCAAATAAACGTTACAAAGAATTGGTAGCAGCAGGTACTGGTGGTTTATCGGTGGCATTTGATTTACCAACTCAGATGGGGATGGATTCTGATGCAGCGCTAGCGTTTGATGAAGTTGGAAAAGTTGGAGTTGCGATTGATTCACTTTCCGATATGCGTCGACTTTTTGATGGTTTACCGTTAGATAAAATCTCAACTTCAATGACAATTAATGCACCTGCAGCAATCCTGTTGTTGATGTACCAACTAGTTGCAGAAGAGCGTGGAATTTCAGGCGCTGAATTACAGGGCACAATTCAAAATGATGTGCTTAAAGAATATATTGCGCGCGGAACCTATATTTTTCCACCAAACCCGTCGCTTCGATTAATTACCGACATCTTTAGTTACTGCCAAAAAGAATTACCGAAGTGGAACACCATTTCGATTTCTGGCTACCACATTGGTGAAGCCGGCGCTACGCCAGTGCAGGAGATTGCTTTTACATTGAGTGATGCAATTGCTTATGTAAAAGCTGCGATAGCTGCTGGGTTAGATGTTGATGATTTCGCGCCAAGACTTTCTTTTTTCTTTGTTTCTCGCACCACCCTTATTGAAGAGGTAGCGAAATTTCGAGCAGCTCGCCAAGTATGGGCTCGAATAATGAAAGATAAATTTGGCGCTAAATCAGAAAAATCTATGCAACTTCGGTTCCACACCCAAACTGCTGGTGTCCAACTAACCGCACAACAACCAGAGGTGAACTTAGTCCGCGTAACAATTCAAGCGCTAGCCGCGACTTTGGGTGGTACCCAATCGCTCCACACAAATTCATTTGATGAAGCCTTGGCGTTACCCAGCGATAAAGCTGCCCGGCTTGCCCTTAGAACCCAGCAAGTTATTGCGAACGAGACTGATATTACAAAAACCGTAGACCCATTTGCAGGATCTTATGTTGTAGAAAACTTAACAGCGGATTTAGTTGAAGAAATTGAAACGTTAATCGAAAAGATTGAAAAAATGGGTGGGGCAGTTGCTGCGATTGAAAACGGATTCCAAAAACGCGAAATTGAAAATAGCGCATTCAAAATCTCAAAAGAAATCGACAACAAGGATCGGATTGTTGTCGGCGTAAATGACTTTGTAACATCTAATGATGTCGCACCAATTTTGCATAAGTTGGACCCAGAAGTAGGTAATGAACAACGCGCTCGATTGGCTGAGCATAGAGCCAG
This sequence comes from uncultured Bifidobacterium sp., assembly GCA_964567545.1. Lineage (GTDB taxonomy): Bacteria > Actinomycetota > Actinomycetes > Nanopelagicales > Nanopelagicaceae > UBA7398. The sequence goes on from CAZMNB010000004.1 coordinate 10,737, forward strand.
CCGTAATAACGCCGAAGTCTCGAAGGCATTAGCCGAGATAACCAGAGTTGCAGGTGGCACCGAAAATGTGATGCCGTTCCTTAAATCAGCAATTAAAGTCGGAGCTACTGTGGGGGAAATTTGCGATGCGCTTCGAAATATTTGGGGTGTATACCGATCAAGCGAAGCGTTTTAGACCGATGAAACTAAAAATAGAACGGTTGTTTGCGGTGATTTCACTCGCAACTCTCTTACTTACACCAATTAGAGCCTCCGGAGCAACTACTCGACCAATTCCAGTGAAAATTGCGATCGCCCTTGAAATTGGTGGTGTTGGCGATAATTCTTTTAATGATGCAGTTGTGAGCGCAGCACGCGCAGTCCAGAAGAAATATAAAATCGCAGACTCTTATATTCGAGTGGTTCCAACGGATGGCACTCCTGCAGATCGAATTTTCCGTCTGAAGTTTCTAGCTAAGGCCGGTTACAACTTAATCATTGCAATTGGCGGTGATTATGCTCCGGCGATTCAAAAGATTTCTGTTGATTATCCTGATATTCAATATGCAATTGTTAATAGCGGTTTAGTTGCAAGCATGAATGTGTCTTGTCTCGTTTTTGCGGATGCCGAAGCAGCTTTTCTAGCTGGCGTTGTTGCGGCAACATCGACTCTTACTGGAAAAGTGGCGTTTGTAAGTGATAGCAGTCAAAGTCAATTGGATTTATATAGTACTTTCAAATTAGGCGCACACTACGGAAATAAAAAAGTGCAAACTATTTCAGTACCCTTTGTTGATTCTGCGGTTGATGTAAGTAACGCCATTACTAACGGCTCAGATGTGATTTATTCAACTCGAGTGATAGATGGAGAAGTTTTAAACTTGGTTAGTAAAGCTAATCTTAAGAAACATAAAGTTTGGTTAATTGCACAATCTCCGGATCAATATTATGCAAAGCTACCTATGTCCAAGAAGAACATTTTAGTTTCGTTAGATAAGAATGTAAGCCATTCAATTTTGGATGTTATGGAATTAGCAATTACTGGCGGTTCAATTCTTGGGATTGTGGATGAAGAGAAATCCATATATGGAAAAATCTATAACTTTAAGAATTCTGGGATAACCTTGACTTATCTAAATCCCGTGACAGCCACCACAAAAAGTGCCGTATCCCGAGCCATTTCAGATTTAAAAAGCGGGAAAGTTTCAACTAAAGGTTGAGTGTTTGCCAAGTTGTAATAATAAACGCAATTTTCCTTCGCCTGAGGTAGCGCCAATCCCGATAAGGTTAGTTAACAAATTAATCTCGTAATCTAAACCGGATTCGAACCGGTTTAGATGGGATTCTCAGGAGGAATACATTGAAGAAGTCATTATTTACGGGGTCGATTAAAGCGATTGCTGCGGTAGCTGCTCTAACACTGTTGGCAAGTTGCTCATCGTCATCCGATAGCGCAGCAAAAGTTAAAGCCTGCTTAGCCCTTGATACTGGTGGAGTTGATGATAAGTCATTCAACGCATCAGCATGGGCTGGTGCACAAGCTGCAGAAGCAGCCGGCGCAGAAGTTAAGTATCTTGCTGCAACTTCAGATGCAGATTACGCACCAAATATTAAGAAACTTGTAGACGAGGGTTGCAACATCGTTATCGGTGTTGGTTTCTTAATTAATGGCGCGATTGTTGATGCTGCAAAAGCTAATCCAGATACCAAGTTCGCAATCGTTGACCAAGACGGTAAAGATCACGGTCCAAAAGGAGATCAATACCCAGGTGCGGTGATCGATAACCTAAAGGGAATCGAATTCGCAACTAACCAAGCTGCTTTCCAAGCTGGCTATCTTGCAGCTGGATATTCAAAGACTGGCAAAGTTGCAACTTATGGTGGATTAAATATTCCACCAGTTAGCATCTTCATGGACGGCTTTGCTCGCGGCGTTGCTTACTACAACACTGTTAAGGGCAAGAAAGTTGTTGTTCTCGGATGGGATGTTGCTAAGAAAGATGGAACATTCGTTGGTGGTTTCTCGGATCAAGCAAAAGCACTTCAGATCTCAAAGAACTTTGAGCAACAAGGTGCAGATGTGATTTTCCCAGTAGCTGGTGGCCTTGGTGCTGCAACAGCTAATCAATCAATGACTGGCAAGAAGTCTGTAACAATCTGGGTTGACTCAGATGGTTTCGTTCAGGCTCCACAATTTGCCTCAGTTCTTCTCACATCAGTTGTAAAGGGTGTTGGAACATCAGTAACAGCTGCTATTCAAGATGTTATCGATGGCAACTTCTCAGCAACTAACTATCTAGGTACTTTGGAAAACCAAGGAACATTCTTGGCTCCGTACCATGATTTGGAATCAACAGTTGATGCCACCTTGGCAGCAGAAGTTGAACAGCTAGCTGCAGATATCACCTCTGGCAAAGTCGCGGTTTCCTAATCGAAATCAGCTAATAGCTAGCAGTAAATAGGCAGTAAAAATTAAGCTGGGCGGGTTTTTAACCCGCCCAGCTTAATTTCATATAGGTTAGGTATTACGAGCGAATTAGAAGGGTCATAGTGTCAGTCGAGTTGCGAGGCATCACCAAGAGTTTTGGTGCGTTAATTGCGAACGACGGAATTGATTTACGAGTCGAAACTGGTGAAATTCACGCCATCCTCGGTGAAAATGGCGCAGGTAAATCAACGTTGATGAATATCCTTTATGGGCTACTTGCTCCGGATAGTGGCCAAATCTTAGTTGATGAAAAACCAATCACAATCTCAGAACCAAGTGATGCGCTTGCCGCTGGCATTGGAATGGTGCACCAACATTTCATGTTAATCCCAGTATTCACGGTTGCCGAAAATATAGTTCTTGGACATGAAAAAGTAAATGGTTTAGGGGTTTTGAACCTAGACCAAGCTAGATCTGAAATCTCCCGCATCTCTAAAGAATTCAATTTCGATGTGGATCCTGATGCTGTAGTGGAAACGTTACCGGTTGGAATTCAGCAACGAGTCGAAGTTATTCGAGCTTTAATTTATAACGCGAAAGTATTGATTTTAGATGAACCAACTGCAGTTCTTACCCCACAAGAGACTGATGAATTGTTGCAAGTGATGAAGAACTTAAAGAAACAAGGTACTTCAATAATTTTCATCACCCACAAATTACGTGAAGTAAAGGAAGCAGCAGATAGAATTACAATTATTCGTCGCGGCAAAGTAGTTGGTACCGCGTTGCCAACAGCCACCCAAGAGGAGTTGGCTTCGCAAATGGTTGGTCGCCCAGTGGATTTAACTCTGATGAAGAAAACCGCAAAAATTGGTTCTAGCGTGCTCTCTATTTCAAATCTTGCTGTAACTGATAGCACTGGCCGCGAGTTGTTACATAGCGTGTCGCTAGATGTTCGAGCTGGCGAAATAGTTGCCGTGGCCGGCGTTCAAGGCAATGGTCAAACTGAATTAGCTCGTGCCATTCTGAATCTAGAAGAACATGTATCTGGAAAAATATTAGTCAATGATGTGAATATAGTTGGCGAAACTGTTCGCGGTTCACTGCACTCTGGAATTGCATTTATTCCAGAATCTCGTGAGTTAGACGGATTGATTGGTTCATTTTCGATCGCCGAGAATTTGATTCTCGATACATATGATTTAGCACCTAATGCAAAAGGCCTTCTCATGAGTCCAAGTATTATTAATATTGGTGCCGATCAGCGAATTGCGGAATTTGATATCCGAAGTCAGGGTTCGAGCGAATTAGTTTCATCGCTCTCTGGTGGAAATAAGCAGAAAGTGGTGTTGGCGCGGGAACTTTCGCGTCCGGTAAAAGTTGTAGTTGCATCGCAACCGACTCGCGGTTTAGATGTTGGCTCCATTGAATTTGTGCATGAAAAGATCGTACAAGAACGTGATGCTGGAAGAGCTGTGCTGTTATTCAGCACCGAACTAGATGAAGTTTTTGCTCTTGCTGATCGAATTGCAGTCATGTACCGCGGCACAATCATTGACATAGTTCCAGCCACGATTTCACGAAGCGATCTCGGCTTACTTATGGCTGGCATAAAACCAAAGGTAAGTTCATGAGTAAATTTAAGAATTATCTTGACGACATCTTTCGATCAATCGCATTGCCATTTTTAGCTTTCTTTTTAGCGATTTTTTCTGGCGGACTGTTAATTGCATTTTCCGATCCAAAAATTTATAAACTCTGGAAATCGCCACTTGAGTTTTTAGGAACAGGATTTGCCTCAGCTGGGCATGCATATTTAGCTTTGATTCAAGGGTCTATTTTCGATGGGAATCTAACATCAAAGAACTTCTTGCTTGGCTTCTATCCATTATCGGAGACTTTTGTAGTTGCGGCACCATTAATTTTGACCGGACTTTCTGTAACACTTGCCTTCAGAGCCGGACTTTTTAATATTGGTGCGCAAGGGCAATTCATATTCGGTGCAATTGGCGCTTCCTATGTTGGTTTTCACTTTAAGTTGCCACCAGTAATTCATGTGTTGGCAGCAATTCTTGGTGCGATAATTTTGGCGGGACTTTGGGGTGGTTTAGTCGGGTTTTTAAAAGCTCGAACTGGTGCACATGAAGTAATCGTTACGATTATGTTGAATTACATTTCGGTCTATTTCTTACTTTGGTTACTGAGCACCCAAACTTTTTTACGGAAAGGCCGACAGGATCCAATTGCCCCACCAGTTAATGAAAATGCACGCCTGCCAAAGTTATTTGGGATGGATTATCGAATAAATTTGGGTATTTTTGTGGCGCTAGGAGTGGCATATTTGATTCACATATTATTAATCAGAACTACTTGGGGATTTCAATTTAGATCTGTTGGCGCAAATACACTTGCGGCAAAGACTGCGGGCATGTCAGTGCCGTTTGTGATGACATCAGTAATGGTTATCTGTGGCGCACTAGCTGGCTTGGGTGGCGCAGTACAGGTATTAGGAAGTGAATATGCGTTAACTGCTGGCGTGGCGGGTTCATTTGGCTTCGATGCAATTACCGTCGCGCTATTAGGTCGGGCTAAACCGCTCGGTACCGTGTTAGCAGCGCTCTTATTTGGTGCTCTTAGAGCCGGCGGCTTGACTATGCAAGCAAACACCACAACACCAATTGACATTGTTTTAGTCATCCAAGCGTTAGTAGTTCTATTCATTGCAGCACCAACAATGGTCCGAGCGGTCTTTAGATTGAAGAACGTAAAATCTGGATCTGACATGGCTGCGAAAGGTTGGAACGGATGAGCAAGATTTCTAAATTAACACCAATCCTTAAGCGTCGCCAACGTGGGGCATACAGCCTTCTAATTTTATCTATTGCATCTTTAATTGGCTTTGGCCTGCTGCAAAAGCAGACCGCTCCCGTGACTTACAAATTTGTATTAGAGAAAGAGTGGATTGCGATCAACGAATGGACCCTGGATTCTCGGAGTGGTTCATATGGCTTTAGTATCGCAGCGCTTCTGTTTTCGATCTTAGCAATCATTCAATTCCAGAGAAAGAAGAAAATTCAATTGCCAAGTGCATTCGGTGGCTTTTCTATATTGATGGCCTTCTTATGTTGGGCAGCTAGTGGAAAAATGATTCCATTTACTGGACTTTTACAGGGAGCGCTTTTACTATCTGTGCCGCTGATTTTTGGTGCTATGGCAGGCGTGCTTTGTGAGCGCTCTGGCGTAATAAATATTGCAATTGAAGGTCAATTGCTTGCTGGTGCTTTCGCTGCAGGAGTTGTGGCTAGCCTGACCCAAAACACCACTTGGGGCTTGATTGTTGCGCCATTAGCTGGCGCGTTGATTTCATTGATTTTGGCTGTGTTTGCAATCAAGTTCTCAATCGACCAAGTCATTCTTGGTTTTGTTATTAACGTGCTTGTAATTGGTATGACCAATTTTCTATATAAAAAGTTATTAATTCCATACCAGAACACTTGGAATTCTGGCCCAATACTTTCGCCAATAGAAATTCCAATTTTGAGCAAGATTCCATTACTTGGCCCAATTTTCTTTAACCAGACCATCATTGTCTATTTGATGTACTTAATTGTTGCAGTAATTCATTTATCGCTCTTCAAAACTCGTTGGGGACTTAGAACTCGCGCAGTAGGAGAGCACCCAACGGCAGCTGACTCGGTTGGTATCAAAGTTAATGATTTACGATTCCGAAATGTTATTTTTGCAGGTTTAGTTGCCGGACTTGGTGGCGCATATTTCACAGTAGGTGCTGTCGGTGCATTTGGAAAAGAGATGACGGCTGGAAAAGGTTTTATCGCATTAGCTGCGCTAATTTTTGGAAGATGGAGTCCATTAGGCGCGGTTATGGCAGCGCTCTTATTTGGTTTTGCGGATAACTTGCAAGGAATTCTCTCAATTACAGGAACTCCAATTCCAAGTGAATTTATGTTGATGGCGCCTTACATAGCCACGATTATTGCTGTTACTGGGTTTGTCGGCAGAGTTCGCGCGCCGGCAGCCGATGGGATTCCGTACAACAGAGGTGGATCTCACTAATGGAAATTAATTGGCAAACGTTGCACGATGAAGCGAAGCGCGTTATGAAACTTTCATATTCGCCCTATTCAAAATTTCCGGTTGGAGTAGCGGGGCTGGTGAACGATGGTCGCATTATTAGTGGTTGCAATGTAGAGAATGCAAGTTACGGTTTAACACTTTGCGCTGAATGCAGCATGATTTCTAATTTGGCAATGACAGGTGGCGGCCGAATTGTTGCCGCACTTTGCGTCGATGGGGATGGAAACTATTTATCGCCTTGCGGCCGCTGTCGTCAGCTGCTTTTTGAACATGGTGGCCCAAATCTTCAATTAATGACGCCTGATGGTCCAAAACCTATGTCAATTATGTTGCCTTGGGGATTTGGCCCAGAAGATTTACCTAAGTGAACGAACCTTTTGCTGCCGTAGAAATTATTGCCGCTAAACGCGACAACGGAATATTAACTGATCCGCAGATTGATTGGGTTATTGATGCTTATACCCGCGGAGTGGTAGCCGATGAGCAAATGTCTGCGTTATTGATGGCGATTTTATTAAACGGAATGAATGGTCACGAAATTTCACGTTGGACAGATGCCATGATTAATAGCGGCGAACGAATGACTTGGTCAAAACTTTCAATGCCTACCGTGGATAAACATTCAACTGGTGGAGTTGGCGACAAGATAACGTTACCGCTAGCACCATTAGTAGCAGCTTGTGGCGCTGCTGTGCCGCAATTATCGGGTCGGGGACTCGGACACACTGGCGGCACGCTAGATAAACTTGAATCTATACCGGGTTGGCGCGCAACGCTATCAAATGATGAGATGTTAAAAGTTTTACAAGATTGCGGTGCAGTAATTTGCGCGGCCGGAGTCGGTTTAGCGCCAGCCGATAAGAAACTTTATGCCCTTCGCGATGTAACTGGAACCGTGCCAGCGATACCTTTAATTGCATCTTCTATTATGAGTAAGAAAATTGCTGAGGGAACTAGCGCGTTAGTTTTAGATGTAAAAACTGGCAGCGGCGCTTTTATGTCCGATCCAGATCAGGCTAAATTATTAGCCCGCACTATGGTAGATCTAGGTATTCGTGCCGGGGTAAAAACACGTGCGTTAGTAACCGCGATGGATGTTCCGCTTGGTTTAACGGTGGGGAATGCCCTTGAAGTTAGAGAATCTGTCGAAGTATTGGCTGGTGGTGGACCAACAGATGTCGTTGAGCTAACCCTTTTGTTGGCCAGAGAAATGTTGGACTTGGTTGGGGTAACTGGTAAAGATCCAGCGATCGCGCTAAAAGATGGCAGCGCTATGGATCATTGGCGGCGCATGATAAAAGCCCAGGGCGGCGACCCAGATGCAAAACTTCCAACTGCTAGTCAATCTCAACAAGTTTTTGCAGATAGCGACGGTTTGCTAACCAGAATGGATGCGATGAAAGTCGGGGTATCGGCATGGTTATTAGGTGCTGGCCGATCTCGCCAAGGTGAAAAAGTTCAAGCTGGCGCGGGAGTAGAAATTCATGCAAAACCAGGGGAGTTGGTTAAGAAAGGTGCTCCAATTTTTACGCTCCATTCCGATGAGCCAGAGAGATTTACCCGTTCATTAGCAGCCCTAGATGGTGCAATTTCGATTTCAACTTCTAATGAAAAGGTGGAACGATTACCTTTAATTGTTGCGCGAATTGATTAAATTGATGAGGAAAAATCGATGTCGTTATTGAGCGTTCCAAGTAAAGAACAAGTTAAGAAAGTGCCAAAAGCGCTCTTGCATGATCACTTAGATGGCGGACTTCGACCAGAAACTATTATTGCAATTGCAGAAAAGATTGGCTATAAAAAACTTCCAACAAGCGATCCAGAAAAATTAGCGGATTGGTTTCAAGAATCTTGTGATTCTGGTTCGTTAGTAAGATATTTAGAGACATTTGCCCACACTATTGCGGTAATGCAAACTCGCGAAGGCATCGCCCAAGTGGCTCGCGAATGCGCGATTGATCTTGCGAGAGATGGTGTGGTTTACGCTGAAGTGCGCGGCGCACCGGAACTATTCACAGAACAAGGTTTAACGCTTAACCAAGTTGTAGAAGCTACAACTGAAGGTTATAAAGAAGGAATGGCTGAGGCTAAACGTGAAGGAAATACCATTCGCGTTGAATCAATTCTCTGCGGGATGCGCCAAAATAACCGTTCTCAAGAAACAGCGGAAGCGGTAGTTAAATATCGCGACCAAGGAGTCGTAGGTTTTGATATCGCAGGGCCAGAAGATGGGTATCCGCCAACAAATCAATTAGATACTTTTGAATATTTGCGGAAAGAAAATGCCCATTTCACCATTCATGCCGGTGAAGCTTATGGGCTGCCTTCTATTTGGGAGGCCATCCAACATTGTGGTGCTGAACGCTTGGGCCACGGCGTAAGAATTATTGATGACATTGATTTTTCGGGGGCTACCCCAAGATTGGGACGGTTAGCTTCTTATGTGAGAGACCGGCGAATTCCTTTGGAACTCTGTCCAACTTCAAATTTACAAACTGGTGCTGCTAAAACAATTGCGGAACACCCAATTGGGGTATTGGCTAAATTGAGATTTCGGATCACAGTTAATACTGATAACCGATTAATGTCGCGGACATCGATGAGTCATGAGATGAATGAATTAATCAGCGCATTTGGCTGGAATTTTGCAGATTTACAACGTGTCACTGTTAATGCAATGAAAAGCGCCTTCATTCCATTTGAGGAACGGTTAGCAATTATTGAAACAATTATAAAGCCAGCTTATGCACGGATTGCCGCAGAGTAATTAAACTCCGATTGGGTGCCAAACTGTTTTACTCTCCATAAAAGCTAGTATTCGCTGCGGTGATGGAGTCTTATTAAATCGATGGATACGTTTTAGATTTTCAGCACCGGCCACCCGAAGTTCTGCTTCGATCTTGGAATCTACACCCGATATATCTAAGCCATCAATTTCCATATGAGATGCCATCCAAGGTGCCAACTCCGAAATTTTTCCGGTTAAAATATTTATAACTCCCGCAGGTAGGTCACTGGTAGCCAGCGCTTCGCTAAGGGTAATTGCAGGTAATGGACGCTTTTCACTTGCGATTGCAACGGCAGTATTACCAGTTGCAATAATTGGTGCAATCGCGGCGACTAAACCAAGGAGTGATTCTTTCTGATCAGCAATGATTCCAACTACGCCAATTTCTTCTGGAGTTGTGAAGTTGTAATATGGCCCAGCAATCGGATTGGTAGCTCCAGCTATCGCTGAAATTTTGTCACACCAGCCGGCATACCAAACCCATAAATCAATGGCCGCATCGACTTGTTCCTGCGCAGCTTTAGAAGTTCCGCCCTCTAGCGCCAAAATTTCAGCTACAAATTGCTGGCGCCGCCCTTCCATTATTTCCGCAATTCGATAAAGAATTTGACCGCGATTAAATGCAGCCGCTCCGCTCCAGCCGACTAGCGCAGATTTAGCAGAGGAAACTGCGTCTCTTAAATCTTTGCGTGAAGCTTGGGATGGGTTAGCAATAAATTTTCCGTTAGCGTCTTTAATCTCATAACTTCGTCCGGACTCACTTCGCGGAAACTGACCGCCGATAAATAATTTATAAGTTTTCTTTACATCAATGCGGCTCATTTTGCACCCTTCAGATATGGAGCAAGCCCATGTCGGCCACCTTCGCGACCCCAGCCAGATTCTTTATAACCACCAAATGGTGAAGCTGGATCGAATTTATTAAAAGTATTGGCCCAAATTACGCCGGCTTTAAGCGCTTTACTTGCCCAGAGAATCCGAGAACCTTTTTCGCTCCAGATGCCAGCCGAGAGTCCGTATGGCGTGTTATTCGCTTTTTCAATTGCCTCTTGTGGTGTTCGGAAAGTTAGAATTGAAAGTACTGGTCCAAATATTTCCTCTCGTGCGATTCGGTGCGATTGAGTTACGCCCGTAAAAATTGTTGGTGCAAACCAGAATCCTTTACTTGGCAAATCACAATCTGGACTCCATCTAAAAGCACCTTCGCTATCACCCGAACTAGAAAGTTCTTTTATCTTCGCTAACTGAGCAGCAGAATTAATAGCACCTAAGTCTGTGTTCTTATCTAATGGATCCCCCACGCGAATCAACGACATTCTCCGCTTAAGTTTGGTAAGCACTTCATCATAAATATTTTCTTGAACTATGAGTCGAGAACCAGCACAGCAAACATGTCCTTGATTAAAAAATATTCCATTTACTATACCTTCGACAGCTTCGTCGATTGGCGCATCGTCGAATACGAGATTCGCAGCTTTCCCGCCTAATTCAAGAGATGCGCTTTTGCCGGAGATTGCAATTGATCGCGCGATTAATTTTCCGACCTCGGTAGACCCGGTAAAGGCAATTTTGTCGATACTTGGATGGTTTACTAGGGCTGCGCCGGTTGCGCCATCTCCAGTAATAATATTTACCACTCCGGCAGGAAGTTCTGCCTGTTGGCAAACTTCAGCGAATAAGAGCGCAGTTAATGGGGTGGTTTCCGCCGGTTTCAATACCACGGTATTTCCGGTAGCTAAAGCTGGTGCAATTTTCCAAGCCAACATCAAAAGTGGAAAATTCCATGGAATTATTTGTCCAACGACACCATGTGGTTTTGGATTAGCGCCAAGTCCAGCGTAATCCAACTTGTCAGCCCAGCCGGCATGATAAAAGAAATGCGCCGCAGCAAGCGGTATATCCACATCACGAGATTCTCGAATTGGCTTTCCATTATCGAGCGTTTCTAAAACCGCAAATTCCCGAGCGCGTTCTTGCATTATTCGGGCTATTCGAAATAGATATTTACCACGTTCTTTGGCAGGCATTTTTGACCAAGTTTTTAGATATGCTGATTTTGCAGCTTTTACCGCTCGATCAACATCGCTATCGCTTGCTTGACTAATTTTGCTTAAAACTTCTTCAGTTGCTGGATTGATAGTTGCAAATTTTTCTTTAGTTTTAGGTTCTACCCAGATCCCATTAATGAATAACCCATATTGAGGTTTAATCGAAACCAGCGCGCGTGACTCCGGCGCCGGTGCGTATTCAAATGGGTTTTGATTCATAACTTGGCTACCTTATTTCACTATTAGTCTAAAGTCACGTAATTGGAACCTGAGTAATAACCAGTTGCAGCCTTCATTCGTTGCAGCAATAAATCATTTAATAGCGCACTTGCACCGATCCGAAAAAGTTGGGGATTAAGCCATTCTGGCCCGGCAATTTCGTTGACTAAGACCAATTGTTTGATTGCATCTTTTGTTGTGCGAATGCCGCCGGCAGCCTTTACCCCAATTCGCATCCCGGTTTGAGAGTAATAATCACGCACCGCTTCTAACATAATCAATACAACTGGTGCAGTAGCGGCCGGTGAAACTTTACCGGTGCTGGTCTTAATAAAATCTGCACCAGCTAACATCGCCAAAAATGAAGCTTTTCGTACATTATCGTAAGTTACTAATTCTCCGGTTTCCAAAATAACTTTTAAATGCGCTCGATTTCCACAAGTTTCTTTAATTGCTTTAATTTCATCAAAAACTAACCCCAAATTTCCAGATAAAAAAGCGCCGCGATCGATGACCATATCTATTTCGCTTGCGCCATCTTTTAGCGCATCCGTTGTATCTTGAAGTTTAACTTTTAATGATGCTCGACCAGATGGAAATGCAGTTGTGACGGCTGCAACCGGAATATTTGAACCACCATTCAAATTTAGATTTTCGCGCGCAACTTTAACTAGATCATTGTAAACACAGACGGCACCGACGCTTGGAACTGAATAATCTCTTGGATCAGGATGGACAGCTTTCGCACAGATTGCACTTACTTTGCCTGAGGTATCTGCGCCTTCTAGCGTTGTTAAATCAACCATGCGGATCGCCATATCAATAGCCCAAGATTTGCTCGAAGTTTTAATACTTCTTGTGCCTAACATCGCAGCTCTTTGGTCGACTCCAACTTTATCTACGCCAGAAAGGGCGCTCAAAAACTTGCGAAGTGAAGCCTCCGAACCATCAATCAGTGTAACCATGTGGCTAGCCTACTAATAATTTCGTAATGGACTGACTTAATTTATCTATTTGCATCTTTGCGGCAATCTTTGCCGCAGCCACATCACCAACTTCAACAACCTCTATATAACATTTAATTTTTGGTTCAGTACCGCTTGGCCGAATTATGATTCTTGTACTATCGCCGAGCCAAAATCGGATGCAATCAGTTGCTGGCAAACCATTCTCTGGTTGCGTAAAGTCCTTAAAATTGTTTACTTTATAACCAGCGATTTCAGTTGGGGTTTGATATCGAAAAAGATTCATAACTTGGGAAATCTTGGTTAAGTCTGAAACACGAAATGAAATTTGGGAAGTTGCGTGATAGCCGTATTTTGACCAAATCTCATCTAAGTATTCCATCAAGGTTTTCTTAGATTTTGCTAAATCCGCGGCAATTTCTGTGATTTTTAGAGCTGCGCTAATTCCGTCTTTATCGTTTACTGTCTTTGAATCTACGCAATATCCAAGAGCCTCTTCGTAGCCAAAAGTTAGGTTAGGAATTTTCGCAAGCCATTTAAAACCAGTTAAGGTTTCTTCAAATTTTAGCGAGTGACTCTTAGCAATTTTACTAAGAAGTGATGAAGAAACTATTGAGTTTGCAAAAGTTCCAGTTGCGCCAGAACTTGCTATAAACTCGCCAAGAATTACTCCAACTTCATCGCCGCTAAGTCTTCGCCAGATTTCATTATCTTTGGTTGCGATTGCACACCGATCCGCATCTGGATCATTTGCGATTACCAAATCTGCATCAAAATCTGTGGCAGTTTTAAGTGCTAAATCAATTGCACCGGGCTCCTCTGGATTAGGAAATTTTGCAGTTGGAAAATCCGGATCAGGTTCGGCTTGGGCAGCGACCAAGATAGGTTTTGAAAAACCTGCTTTATCAAAAACAGAGAGTAGGGTTTGAGTACCCACGCCATGCATTGCAGAATAAACTACTTTAAGATCACTTACTAATTTAGCTATTTTGGAAGTCGTAACAATGTAGCTAGTAATAATTGTCTCGTCCAAGATTTCCCAGTTATTTGATCTGGGAATTTCACGTAAAGATTTTATTTTGGCGATCTCGGCAGAAATCGTTTGATCAGTAGGCGAAATGATTTGTGATCCACGATAATTAATGCCATCAACAACGCCACCTAAATAAACTTTGTAACCATTATCTTGTGCAGGGTTATGGCTTGCCGTAACCATGACGCCAACGCCAACCGATAATTTATTGACTGCAAATGCTAGAACCGGGGTAGGAAGTGGACGTGGTAGTACAAATACCTGGAATCCAGCACCAGCCATGATTTCAGCAGTGTCGTTAGTGAAATCCTCCGAGCCATGTCGGGCATCTCGGCCAATAACTATGGAATTTAACGCTCGACTTTTCATGAATTCTGCCAATCCAGCAGCAGTTCTGCCAACCACTGCGCGATTCATTCGACTTGGCCCAGGCCCAAGTGCGCCTCTTAGCCCAGCTGTCCCAAATTCTAGAAAGCCGGAAAAACAACTAATTATTTCAGATTCATTTTCAGTATCTAGAAAGTGTTGTAGCAGCTCAGCAGTTTTAATATCTGGATCATCATCAATCCATGCAGTTACTGCGGTTCGTAGTTCTTTATCAATCACTTTTACAACTTATGAATAAGTTTCGAAAGCAGAGTTCCCATGCGGTCGGCAGCAGCTTTTCCGGCAGCCATTACTTCTTCATGGTTAAGTTTTTCACCAGTCATTCCTGCAGCAGCATTTGTTACTAATGAAATTCCAACAACTTCTGCGCCAAGCGCATGTGCCGCAATTGCTTCCGGGACTGTAGACATTCCTACCAAATCTGCTCCCATAGTTCGCATCATTCGGATTTCAGCGGGGGTCTCATAAGTTGGTCCGCGCCAATGTACGTAGACACCTTCTTCTAGTGAAGTATCTTCGGCCTTAATTAATTTTCTAATGCGAGCGCTATATAAATCTGTTAAATCTACAAAATTTGCACCGATGAGTGGGCTCACGCCAGTTAGCGAGATGTGATCTTTAATAAGTACCGGTTGACCAACTTTGAATTTAGCATTAATTCCCCCGCACGCGTTTGTGAGAATTATTGTTTTACATCCACCTTTTACTGCAGTTCTAACACCATGTACAACTGGCTCTATCCCTTTTCCTTCATATAAATGGGTTCTTCCAAGAAATACCAGCGCGTGGATTACGCCATTAATACCTTCTAGATCATAAGAGCGAATTACTCCGCCATGACCGGCAACGGTTGGAGCCGGGAAACCTGGTAAATCTGTAACTGGAAACTCATGTGTTGGTGTTCCCAATGCGTCTGCGGCAGAAACCCAGCCGGAACCCATCACTAATGCAACATCATGCGAAAGTTTTCCAGTCATTTTTTTAAGCGCTAGCGCTGCACTTTCAGCCACGCCCATAGGGTCAGAGTAGATGTCAATCACCTCCAAACCTTACCGCTTCAGCTTCAAGATAATCTAGGCTAACCAGAAGTTAATGCGAATAATCGCAGGACGGATGTGCAAGTTGTCTAGGGAAAATGAAACTGACCCCGGCATAGATGGATTGGTTTCAATAGTAGTTACTAAAGTTAATGATTTATTAATTTCATCTGAAGAAAATCGCACCCGCAAAGAAATTGGAAATCGCAAACGATTCGCTCGTTTACTTCGAGAGCCAGCTGCAATCTCAGTAACGATGGGGTTAACTGATGAGGTAATGCGAATAGCCAACCCTATCCGAGCTGCAAAATCTCTTAGAACCGTTTCAAAAGATGCAACTATCTCGGGATTAGGCTTAATAGATTACTTAGGGATTAAGTTAGCCGTTGCCGGCTCACTTATTTTTCCGAAATTAGTAATGAAAGCGGTACGCGGTCGAATTGAATTTGCATCTAACGGAATTATTTTGCCAGCTGAAAATAGGAAACTTTCATCACATATTGCAAGTCGATCTGAAGATAGTGCTAGATTAAATATTAATGTTCTCGGTGAAGCCGTACTGGGTGATGGCGAAGCCACTGAACGATTTAACTCAGTAATTGAGATGATCCGCCGCCCCGAAGTTAATTATGCGTCAGTAAAAATATCTTCAATAGTTAGTCAATTAATCACAATTGATCACGATGGCTCGGTAGCTCGAGTGTTAAAGCGCTTAAGAATCTTGTACCGTGAGGCAAAAAGTAATGGCACTTTTATAAATTTGGACATGGAAGAGTATCGAGATTTAGCGATAACCGTAGAAGTATTTAAGACGCTGCTCGATGAACCAGAATTTGAAAATCTGAAAGCCGGTATCGTGTTGCAGGCTTATTTACCGGAATCTCACTTCTATTTAGAAAACCTTATTCTTTGGAGTCGAGCCCGATTCATTCGCAGCGGTGGCGCTATTAAAATTCGGATAGTAAAAGGCGCTAACTTAGCGATGGAGAAAGCTGAAGCTGAATTACATGGATGGACACCTGCGCCATATGCAAAAAAATCAGATGTTGACGCTAGTTATACCCGCCTGATTGATTTAGCCCTACGAGCAGAAAATGCAGATGCGGTAAGAATTGGCATTGCAAGTCACAATCTTTTCCATATTGCCTGGTCCATTGAAGTTGCAAAAAGTCGCGGTGTGATTAGACAGCTTGATATTGAAATGTTAGAGGGAATGGCTAATGCAGAAGCACTTTCTATTGCGAAATCGATGGGTTCAGTACTGCTATACACGCCTGTCACTCGGAAAGCCGATTTCCCAAGCGCTGTGGCTTATCTGGTTCGCAGACTCGATGAAAACACATCTTTAGAAAATTATCTAAGAGCTTCATTTGATATGAAAACAGGGAGTCCAAATTACCTTGATCAAAAGTCTAGATTTGAAAAATCGATAACTGAACGCCATTCAATTCCTACTACATCCAGGCGCCACTCGAATATGGCAATTATTCATGCTGGCGAATTTGAAAACGCAAGTGATGGCGATTTAACAAATCCAATTCTTAGAAGTTTACTCGTCGACGAATATCGGAAGGTTTCAAATAATTTAGAAAAGATTATTCCAGTTGTAGTTAACGGCAAGGAAATCTTGAGTGGGGGCCAAGAAATTGGAATTGACCCAAATGAAAATGGAAAAGCCTGGTATAAATACTTTGTAATAAACAGTAACGATGTTGATCACGCAATCCGCATCGCAAATGACGCTTTGCCAGAGTGGGAAGCAAAAGGCGGTGCTGGCCGAGCTACGATATTGCGAAATGCGGCGAAACTAATGGAAACCAGCCGAGCTAGAACTATTGCGATTATGGCGCGTGATGCCGGTAAAACTGTGAGCGAAGCGGACCCAGAAGTAAGTGAAGCCATTGATTTTGCTAGATATTACGCAGATGCAGCGCTAAAAATTAGTGAAGGTTCGAAGCCAATTGGAACCGTATTAATTGTGCCGCCTTGGAATTTTCCTTATGCAATCCCAATGGGTGGGGTTTGTGCCGCGCTAGCTGCTGGAAATACTGTGATACTGAAACCAGCTCCGGAAACCGTTGCAACCGCTTGGGAGATCGTAGAACAACTATGGACTAGCGGAGTACCAAAGAGCGTTTTGCAATTTCTACCTTCACGAGATGATGAAGTTGGAAAGTACTTAGTTTCTCATGACGGAATTGCCGGTTTAATTCTTACCGGTGCGTTTTCTACGGCTGAGTTATTTATTTCTTGGAAACCTGAATTAAATTTGATGGCTGAAACCAGCGGTAAAAACTCGATTTTGATTTCGGCAAGTGCTGATATCGATAGCGCTGTAAAAGATTTGGTGCAATCAGCATTTGGCCATGCGGGTCAAAAATGCAGTGCTGCTAGCCTGGGAATAGTAGATTCCACGATTTTAAAAAATCCTGCATTTTTAAAACAATTAAAAGATGCAGTGGAAAGTTTGAGCGTTGGATCTGGCGTCAAATATGCAACAACTATGGGGCCGATAATTCGCCAACCCGAAGCTGGTTTATTGCGCGCACTTACAACTTTAGATTCAGGTGAGTCTTGGCTAGTCAAGCCAAGGCAATTAGATGATGCTGGGTTCATTTGGTCACCGGGGGTGAAATTGGGAATCGTAGTTAATTCTTGGAGCCATAAGAATGAATGGTTTGGACCAGTCTTAGGAATTATGGAAGCGCCAAATTTTACAACTGCGCTCAATTGGCAAAATGAAGTGGAGTTCGGTTTAACTTCCGGAATACATTCTTTGGACAGTTCGGAATGTGAAACCTGGATTGCTGGGATTGAAGCTGGCAATCTCTATGTTAACCGTGGAATTACTGGAGCGATTGTTAATCGCCAACCGTTTGGCGGCTGGAAACGAAGTAGCGTAGGTGCAACGGCTAAAGCTGGCGGTCCAAACTATCTATCCCAGCTAAGAATTTGGCCGCCACTTCGAAGTTCCCAAGCTCTGAAAAAAAGTTCAATGCAATGGTGGGAATCTGCCGGGAAGTATGCAATTGATCATGCCGGCCTAAATGTTGAACGCAATTATCAAAGGTATTGCAAATTCACATCAACTATTTTAGTAATAATTGATGAGTTGACCTCCAGCGAAGAGTCTGCAGCAATTAATTGGATTTCTGATACTTTTGAAGTATCAATTCAGATTACTAAGTCAGAAGCGATTGCAAATCTATTAGTGGAGATTAAGAACAATGCTTTAAATTATGGGAAAGTACGTTGGTTATCAAAAACCACTCCACCAATCGCTGAATTCTTAGCAGCCGGTATTTCAGTTGATAATCGACCAATTACGGAAAATGGTTTTGTAGAAGCGCCACGATGGTTCCGGGAGCAGAGCGTGGCCATAACCAACCACCGTTATGGAAATGTTGGAGCTGGGCCTAAACCAACTTTGCCAAATCAGTTAAGTAATCGCTAGGTGTCCAAGGGTAATTAACTATCTAATATGTTGCAGAGCTTGCTACCACTTGTGATGGTTGCTCCAATATTTGCTGAAATATCGGCTATTTTGCCAGCTTTATGTGCAGTTAGAGGCTGCTCCATTTTCATTGCTTCTAATACGAAAATTAAATCACCAACTTCAACTTGATCTCCTTCAGAGACTGCAATCTTCACAACTGTGCCTTGCATTGGACTGGTTAGCGCATCGCCAGTAATAATCCCGGTTACACCGCTCTTGGCTCGGTGGCGCTTATAACTAACTTCATTTGTATGGAGCGCAACTTCAAAACGATGCCCGTTAACTTCCGCGATAAAGGTTTCAGGTTTAGTGGTATTGCCAATTCCACTAGTGCCATTTTGAAACATCGGAATTTCATTGACAAACTCAGTTTCAATGTAACTTGTATAAACTTGAAAATCTTTCGTAAATGCTGGATCGGAAATGATGGCACGGTGAAATGGGAGCGCAGTGGCAAGTCCTTCGACGCGAAATTCAGCAAGAGCTCGTTTAGCTCGATTGATGGCTTCATTTCTGGTTGCTCCAGTAACAATCAACTTGGCTAACAGTGAATCGAAGTTTCCACCGATTACATCACCGGCGGTAAACCCTGCATCAACTCTTATACCTGGCCCACTAGGAACTTCCCATTTAGTGATTGTGCCCGGTGCAGGCAGGAATGAACGCCCAGGATCCTCACCATTTATTCTAAATTCGATGGAATGGCCACGAATAATTGGGTCTTCATTCTTTATCTTTTCACCCATTGCTATTCTAAATTGCTCGCGTACTAAATCGACACCAGCAACTTCTTCGCTTACTGGGTGCTCAACTTGTAAGCGAGTATTAACTTCTAAAAATGAGATTGTGCCATCAGTGCCTACTAAGAATTCACATGTTCCAGCTCCGACATAACCAGCTTCTTTCATTATCGCTTTACTAGAACGGTATAACTCAGCGTTTTGCGCATCGGTTAAAAATGGCGCTGGCGCTTCTTCTACCAACTTCTGGTGTCGACGTTGTAGCGAACAATCTCTGGTGCTTACAACGATGGCATTGCCATGTTGATCAACTAATACTTGGGTTTCCACGTGACGGGGCTTATCTAGATAACGCTCCACAAAGCATTCGCCCCGGCCGAAACCACTGATAGCTTCACGAACTGCAGAGGCAAAAAGTTCTGGAATTTCTGCAAAGGTTCGCGCAACTTTTAAGCCGCGACCTCCGCCACCGTGAGCAGCTTTGATTGCAACTGGTAATCCATGTGCTTTAGCAAATGCGATAACTTCATCAGCAGAATCAACTGGATCGGCCGTTCCGGCAACTTGAGGTGCACCAACTTTCGCGGCGATCTTGCGAGCGGATACTTTATCGCCAAGTGCTCTAATTGCAGCAGGTGGCGGCCCAATCCAAATTAGCCCAGCAGCGATAACCGCTTCCGCAAATTCTGCGTTTTCGGAAAGAAAACCGTAACCTGGGTGAACTGCATCAGCGCTAGATTTCTTCGCTAAGTCAATAATTTTAGGAATATTTAAATAAGTTTGCGCACCAGTAACGCCATCTAACGCAAAAGATTCATCAGCAAACTGCACATGCAGTGCATTTCTATCTTCGTCAGAGTAGATTGCAATACTTTTTAAGCCGTGGTCTTTACAAGCTCTTGCAACACGTACTGCAATCTCACCACGATTTGCAATCAATACCGATTTCATTAGATTGCAACCTCTGATTTAAAGAGATTGGCATCAGCAATAGAAAACCAGTCATACCCTAAGTGATTTATGGTCTTGCGAAGTAAGGGCAAAGAAAGTCCAATCACGTTACTAGTTTCACCTTCAATTCGATCTATAAAAGGTGCGCTTAACCCATCGAGTGTAAAACCACCCGCAACTTGTAGCGGCTCACCAGTGGCTACGTAATCTTCGATTTCTTTATCTGACATTTCGGAGAAGTAAACTTTTGTAGATGCAATATCCGATATTTCCACCCCTTTATCGGTATCGATGAAACAGTGTCCGGTATGTAAAACCCCAGATTTACCACGTAATTCTTTACATCTAGCGATCGCATTGGCTGGGGTTTCGGGCTTACCTAGAGATCTCCCGTTGAACTCAAATGTAGAGTCGCAACCAATCACAATTGCAGCTTCATGCACAGAAGCTTTAACAGTATGAGCTTTAACAATTGCTAGCGCGAGCACCATTTCTGCCGGAGTCAATTTCTCATATTCAGAAAGCTCTTCATTTACATTGCTCACAATAATCTCAGGGACAATCCCAACTGAGTTCAGTAAACGTCGGCGCGATGGTGAAGCTGAAGCCAAGATTATTTTCACCATTATTTGCCAGTCATATTTCTACGGTTTTTGAAAAGTTCGCTTCGTAGTTGTGGCTTTCCCCAATTACGCCGTTTGGCTATTGGCTTCTCTTTTCGTGCCCGTAATGCCGCTGCGATCGCGGCGACTTCATCGGAATTTGGGGTGCCTTTAGTAATGGTGAAGTTCATTTTAATTTATTCCTATAGTGGAATATTTCCATGCTTTCTAGCTGGCAAAATATCGCGTTTATTACGCAAGGTGCGCAGCGCCTTTGTTATATAACTTCTGGTTTGACTTGGTTCAATAACAGCATCGATGAACCCACGCTCTGCGGCTAGATATGGATTTGCTAATGTATCTTCGTAATTTGTGATTAACTCTTTGCGGAGTTTCTCTGGATCTTTGGATTCGCCCAGCTCTTTTCGATAAAGAATATTTACGGCACCTTGTGCGCCCATCACAGCAATCTGGGCAGTTGGCCAAGCGAGATTAATATCGGCTCCTAGATGTTTTGAACCCATTACATCGTATGCGCCACCATATGCTTTTCTGGTAATTAAAGTAACCATGGGCACTGATGCTTCACCATATGCATAAAGTAACTTCGCACCACGTCGAATAATGCCATTCCATTCTTGATCGGTACCAGGTAAGAATCCAGGAACATCGACCAGCGTGATAATCGGGATTCCGTATGCATCACAAGTGCGTACAAACCGCGCTGCTTTTTCACTAGCGTCAATATTCAAAGTTCCGGCGAGTTGGAGTGGTTGATTGGCTACAACTCCTACCGAGCGACCTTCAATACGACCAAATCCAATAACGATATTTGGCGCAAAGAGCGATTGAACTTCCAAGAATTCTGCCTCATCTAAAATTGCTTCGATAACTTTTTTAATATCGTATGGTTGATTTGGGCTATCTGGGATTATTAGATCAAGTGACTTATCAAGTGAAGTAACATCATCACTTTCAGTTGCACTCAAAATCGGCGCTTCATCCATATTGTTGCTTGGTAAATAGGAAAGCAACGCTTTTACATAATCGATCGCATCATCTTCATTTTCAGCTAAATAATGTGAGTTTCCGGTCTTAGCGTTATGAGTATGCGCGCCACCAAGCTCTTCCATTCCCACTTCTTCACCAGTAACAGTCTTGATGACTTCTGGGCCAGTTATAAACATGTGCGAAGTTTCATTAACCATAATGGTGAAATCAGTCATCGCGGGGGAGTAAACCGCACCACCAGCACATGGTCCTAGAATTAATGAAATTTGCGGGATTACGCCAGAGGATCTTGCGTTACGTCTAAAAATTTCGCCATATCTACCTAGCGAAACTACGCCTTCTTGAATTCGCGCGCCGCCAGAATCATTAATTCCTACAAGTGGAATCCCATTCCTTAATGCAAAGTCCATAATCTTTACAATTTTTTCACCAAAAACTTCACCAAGGCTGCCCCCCATAACCGTGAAGTCTTGTGAAAATACGGCAATGGTTCGACCATCTACTGTCCCATATCCGGTAACAACACCGTCGCCATATGGACGACTATCTTGCATTCCAAAATTTATGGAACGGTGTCTAGCAAATTCATCTATCTCAGTAAATGAACCCGCATCAACTAATTTTTCGATACGCTCACGCGCGGTCATCTTCCCCTTTGCGTGTTGCTTTTCGATTGCGCGTGCTGAGCCTGCATGCACCGCTTCATCTAATCGCTTGCGCAGATCTTCAATCTTGCCGGCCGTAGTATGAATGTCTTCGGTCATGGGCTTAAGGTACTAGGGAAATGAGGCGTAGTGATACACGTTCCGCTTAATCCGCAACGAATATCACAGGGGCTACGCAATGGCTACTGGCGGGTAAAGGTAATTTCAGAAACTACTTCAACGCAGAGCGAAATATTTAATTTTTTTTCACCAATACAAGATGGTGATTTATTAGTTGCAGAATTTCAAAATAGTGGCAGAGGTCGCTTAGATCGCAAATTCGTTGCGCCACCAATGCGTGCTCTACTTTTCTCAACTTTCTTAAAACCTAGTAGAAATATTTCCGAATGGGGTTGGTTACCGCTAATCATTGGGCTATCAGTTGCTGAGTCGCTAACTGAATTGACTGGAAAAAAGTTCTCCACAAAGTGGCCAAATGACGTTTTATACGAGGGCAAGAAGGTTTGTGGAATTCTCTGCGAAAGTAGCCACGGTGGTGTAATCGCAGGAGTTGGAATAAATGTTAATTTTGATCAATCTGAACTGCCCGTCAAAAATGCTACTGCCGTCAATTTAATTTCTGGAAAATTATACGAGCGAGATCAGGTACTGATAGAAGTTCTAAACAGAATCAAAATGAATTTAGAAATCTGGAATAAAAATTTAACTAACTCATTGCCTGAAAATTATCTAAAATTTTCTGCCACATTAAATAATTCTGTACGAATAGATCTTGGCAACGGTAATGCGGTTACGGCGAAAGCCATTGGGATAAGTGAGGCTGGTGAGTTAGAACTAGATAACGGAACTGCAGTTTCAATCGGAGATGTCACGCACTTACGCTAAGGGAAAGACCCACTTTCGGTATGCATAAAATCGAAATAGCGTGCCTATTCCAACTCCAACAACGTTTGCACTTAGATTATCGGAAAGTGCTGAATGAAAATCCAAAACATATCGAGAAAAAGCTAGAGTCAAAGTACCAATTCCCAATCCAACAAGATTTAGCGCAAAAAATAAGGTTACTTCGCGGTGCATCTTTCCTTTTGGCCGTTCCCGCCAAGTCCAGAATCTATTGCCAATATAGGCCACGATTATTGAAACAATGCCCGAAACGATCGAGCCAGTTAGTGGCTTATTTGCAAGTGGTGCGCTCGGAATATGAACTAATAGGTTGAAGCCGCCAACAGCTACCACATAGGCAATCGCGCCTACGCTGCCAAATTTCATCAACTCATGACGTATTTCGATTAATCGTTTAATCACCCGCGCAGTCTAACTGCCAAATAACGGTTTATAACCGCAGCAAGTAATCTTGCGACATGAGTGGCGGCCAGAAATTCCCAACCGTAGGCGTAATTGGAGCTGGTCAATTAGCGCGGATGATGATTGCTCCCGCGATATCTCTAGGAATTAACTTGAAATTATTTGCAACCTCTAGCGAAGACTCTGCAGCGATTTCGGCTGCTCATATAGTTGGAAATTACTTAAACTCCGATGAAGTTTTAGCATTCGCAAAGGAATGTGATGTTATTACATTCGAACATGAACTTATTCCTAATTCGGTAATCAAGGTTCTAGAAGAAAACGGAATATTGGTTAGACCAAGCTCTGGCGCATTTATTTATTCGCAGAATAAGGCAGAAATGCGCAAAATTTTGCAAGAAAATAATTTGCCGATACCTATCTGGGAGCTCTGTTCGCATGGAATACCAAACCGGGTTTCCTTTCCACTAATTGCTAAATCAATCTCGGGTGGATATGACGGGCGTGGGGTATGGGTAATTGCAGATGAAGTTCAACTACGTGAGATTTTGAAAACTGAACCAACACTTTTACTTGAGGAGAAGTTAAGCTTTCACTCCGAAATTGCAGTGATGGTAGCTCGGTCACCACATGGACAAGCAGCAACTTGGCCACCAACACTAACTGTGCAACGTGATGGAATTTGCATTCAAACTGTTACACCGGCACCAGATCTCTCGGATACTTTGAAGATTAAAGCGCAAGAATTAGCTTTAAAAATTGCAGATGTCATTGGTTTAGTTGGCGTAATGGCGGTCGAACTTTTCGTAGTTGGCGATAAACTTTTTATCAATGAATTAGCGGCTCGACCACATAATTCTGGACATTGGAGTATTGAAGGTTCTGTAACTAGCCAATTTGAGCAACACTTAAGGGCTATTTTGGATCTTCCGCTTGGCGATACATCAATGCGAGCTGACTTTGCGGTTATGGGAAATGTCTTGGGTGGTGCTAAAACTGACATGTATCGGCCATACCTGCATCTTTTCGCAAGAACGCCTTACTTAAAAGTTCATCAATATCGGAAAGAAATTAAAGCTGGACGCAAGGTTGGACACGTAACCGCAATTGGCAATAACCTTGCAACCTTGCAGAACGAAGTGGCACATGCAATTGATTATATGAATGGAGTAGTAGATGAGTAATAACTCACGAATTGCTCTAGTTATGGGTTCTGATTCGGATTGGCCAATCATGCAAGAGGCAGCTGAAATTCTTGATGAATTTAAAGTTTCATACGAAGCCCAAGTTTTATCAGCACATCGAATGCCAGAAGAAATGAGTAATTTTTCCAAGCAAGCAAGGTCTAATGGTTACGCGGTAATTATCGCTGGAGCTGGCGGCGCAGCGCATCTACCCGGAATGATTGCATCACAAACCACGCTTCCAGTTATTGGTGTGCCTATCCCATTAAAGACCTTAGATGGCATGGATTCACTTTTATCAATTGTACAAATGCCGGCCGGAATTCCGGTTGCGACAGTAGGGATTGGCAATGCAAAGAATGCAGCGTTGTTAGCGCTTAGAATTATCGGCGCAAGTGATCCTGCGATTGCAACTGCTTTAGATGGCTACGCAATTAAATTGCATGATGCTGTAATTGAAAAAGGCAGAAATTTACAAACTAAACGAAGCCAACGAACTGGCTTTTAGTTTTAGTGAGTGCGACCTAGCGCTCTAAATTTCCATCCAGCAGCTAACCATTTTTCACGATCTAAATGATTTCGTCCATCAATTATAATCGCATCTTTAACTACTTTTTTAGCCGATGCTGGATCCAAATCCTTAAACTCTTGCCATTCGGTTAAGTGCAATACTAATTCTGCATCTTTCAAACAATCAACAGCAGTTGCAGCAAAAGTTAAACGAGGAAATCGCACTTGGGCATTGGCATTAGCTTTAGGATCATAGATAATTACGTCGGCTCCTGCTGCATGAATTTGGGCAGCTATATCGAGCGCTGGTGAGTCTCGAACGTCATCACTATCAGGCTTAAATGCAGCGCCTAAAACTGCAATTCGTTTACCTTTTAAATCTTCTGACAAATCTGCTCTAACTAATTCGATCATTCTTTGTCTAGCACGTAGATTGATTGCATCGATTTCACGTAAGAATTCCAACGCTTGGCGCGCGCCAAGTTCATCAGCTCGTGCCATGAATGCTCGAATATCTTTTGGTAAAC
>CAZMNB010000004.1:36806-49578 GCA_964567545.1 uncultured Bifidobacterium sp.
CGCGCGCCAAGTTCATCAGCTCGTGCCATGAATGCTCGAATATCTTTTGGTAAACAACCGCCACCAAATCCAATTCCAGCTTGCAAAAAGCGAGAACCAATTCTTGGGTCATAGCCAATAGCTCTTGCTAAAACAGTTACATCTCCGTCAGCCGCTTCGCAAACTTCCGCCATTGCATTAATAAAAGATATTTTTGTGGCGAGGAAAGAATTAGCTGCGACTTTAACTAACTCTGATGTTGGAAGATCTGCCCGGATCCATGGAATCCCGGTATCTAGCAGTTGAGCGTAAACTTCTTTTAGAATGTTCTCAGCAGAATCATTTGTTACGCCGACAACTAATCGATTTGGACGTAACGTGTCTTCAACCGCAAAACCTTCACGTAAAAATTCTGGATTCCAAGCTAAATCTGCACCAGGGTTTCTGGCTTTCAATCTCATCAATAACCGCTGCGCAGTTCCGACTGGAACCGTAGATTTACCAACCACAAGTGAACCTGGTTTAGCGTGCGGTGCTACCGCATCTAAAGCAGCATTTACATAAGTTAAATCGGCAGCCAAGCTGCCCTTCTGTTGCGGCGTACCGACACAGATAAAGTGCACATCACAATCTTCAATTGCAACAAAATCGGTTGTGAATTTCAATCGTCCAGAATTAACTTCTTGTTCTAATAATTCTTCAAGCCCTGGTTCATAAAATGGAACTTTGCCTTTTGATAAAGCGGCAACTTTTGCAGGTTCGACATCTACGCCGATGACTTCAAACCCGAGCGAGGACATAGCAGCAGCATGGGTTGCACCGAGATATCCGGTTCCTATGACTGATAATTTGAGCACTTTTAATTTCTCCCTCGATTAACTCGAACTAGTTTACTTGAGCGACCCACATGGGTTTTCCTCAGCGGTACGAGTCTTAAATTTATCTACGATTGAAGGAGATGCCGAAGGTGATGCTGAGGGCTTCACCTCATCAATAATCGCTTGATCCTCTTTTAGCCGCTGCCATAATTCTGGTGCAAGTACTGGATCCCATAAGACTGCTGATGTCACACCGTGAGAACTGTAATTATAAAACTTTAGTGGAACTGTCAGAGTTCTAACTTTAGAAGCTGATAAATTTCTTAATTGCTTTCCAAGAGTAAGCAAGTCACCTTTATTTAGCGCTTCATCAGTGGTAACGGCGGCAAGTGCAGAATTCAAAAAACTGACTAGTTTTATTGGATTTAGAAGTACGCCGGCGCTGGTTGCTTTGCGGAGTACCGCACTCATAAATTGTTGTTGCCTTTGCATGCGACCTAAGTCGCCCATGCCGTCAAAGTCTCTGGTTCGCACATATTTCAGCGCTTCGATTCCATCAAGAGTATGCACTCCGGCAGACATTACCAAATGGCTCTTTGGATCATTTATATTAACTTTCGAACATACTTGAATTCCGCCGAGAGCATCAATCATCTGCGCAAAGCCAGCAAAATTTACTTCCACATAGTGATCTATTCGAAGCGTTGTCATCTCTTCAATAGTTTGAATTAGAAGTGGTGCACCACCCCAGTTAAAAGAAGAGTTAATCTTTGAATAAACCGATGCATGAACTTTTCCAGAACTATCTCTGTAACTTGGAATTTGTGCGAAAGTATCGCGCGGAATTGAAATGAGAACAGCTTTATCGCGCTTCTTAGAAATATGTACGAGTAACATCGTGTCGGATCGTTTACCCGCGGCTGTCTTTACGCTACCAACTCGCAATGATTTTAATTGAGCTGGCGTTAAACCTTCTCTAGTATCCGAACCAACTAGAAGGTAATTAACGGCCGATGCAGATTTTCCAGGTCGATTTCCTAATCCAGCAAAGGCATCAACACGATTAATCGAAGCGGTAATTCTACCAAGGCCAAAAGTTGCAATAGCTGAGATTGCGACAATTGCGATAGATAGTATGGTAAAAAATCGAATTGCCCGCGTTGATTTCACCGTCGTAGCGTAATTGGGCGATACGGTTTAGGGGCTATGACAAGCCCAAATCGTGCAGGTGAAACTGCGCACTCTAGCTACCCGGCAGTTTCTGTGGTTTTGCCAGTATTGAATGAATCAATACACCTTAAACAATCAATCGCCACAATTCTGTCACAGAGTTATAAAGGTGAATTGGAAGTGATAATGGCGGTTGGGCCATCTAATGATGGCACCAATGAAATAGCACACGATATTTGTAAGCAAGATTCTCGTGTTTCAATGGTCGAAAATCCTTCCGGAAGAACACCGAATGGCCTGAATTTAGCAATTGCTAAGGCTCGCCATGAAATTATTGTAAGAATAGATGGACATTCCGAAATTGATAAGACATATATTGCTGACGCTGTTGAAACTCTTGAAAAAACTGGCGCAGTAAATGTTGGCGGCATTATGGCCGCCTCCGGGATTACCAATTTTCAAAAAGCCACGGCACGTGCAATGCGTTCTCTCATTGGAGTAGGTCCATCTAAATTTCATACTGGCGGAAAATCTGGCCCAGCGGAGAGTGTTTATTTAGGAGTATTTAAAAAGAGCGCGCTTATTGAAATCGGAGGATTTGATGAGAGGTTTACGAGAGCACAAGATTGGGAGATGAATTACCGATTACGAAAAGCTGGTGGGGCGATTTGGTTTGATCCGCGGTTAATTGTTATATACCGTCCTCGTCCCGATATCCGAAAATTAGCACGCCAGTATTTTGAATACGGCAGATGGCGTAGAGCCGTTGCGCGCTCTTATCCAGAGACGGTGAGTGTTAGATATTTAGCTGCGCCAACCACTCTTATTCTCAACTTACTATCACTAGGTTTTGGATTAATAATTAACAAATTTTTGCTCTTACCGGTTGCCGGTTATTTATTCTTAGTAACTGTGGGGGGAGTTGTAATTGGAAAAAGTTGGCAAGAACGTATTCGATTACCCTTCATTCTTATTGCAATGCATATGTCTTGGGGATGGGGATTTCTCTCCTCGCCTCGCAAGCTAATGTCCTGAAACCCGTAATATAAGTAAGGTAATCTTTCAACAGAGAGATTTTGGAGAATTCAACCGAACATGAGCGCGATCGATGTTTTCGAGCCATTCCATCGAGGCTTGCCGCCATTAAAAAAATACGCGAAACAATTATTTGGTCGCAGAGCGTTTATTTCGGAATTTGCAAAATCTGAACTACGTTGCCAAAACTATGGATCTCCGCTTGGTCAAATTTGGTTGATTTTGAATCCACTTCTACTCTCTGCAGTCTATTTCTTATTAATCGTGATTATTAGCGGGCATACCAACTCCGCAAGGTATGCACATTTAACAGCAGGACTTTTTGTTTTCTACTTAATTACGAATTCAATAACTGCCGGTGCAAAGTCTGTCACTGCCGGCGGTCGGTTAATTCTTAACTCAGCATTTCCGCGGATTATGCTGCCAATCGCGGCATCCGTGGTTGCGCTATTTAAATTTATTCCAACTTTAGTAGTTTTATTCGCAATCCATTTCATTTTAGGGTTGCCATTAACTTCGGCACTTTTATGGGTTATTCCATTAATTGCAATTTTTTATATTTTTTCATTAGCTTGCGCGATTCTATTCTCTTGTATAAATGTATATTTTCGTGATATTCAAAACCTATTGCCATACTTAACCCGTACTCTTTTGTATTTGTCGCCAGTCTTATATGAATCTTCGGCTATTACCGAAAAGTTGAGTTTTTTAAAGAACATCAACCCGCTTTATCCTATGTTAGATTCTTGGTCACGAGTGGTGGTCAAAGGTGAACTACCTTTTGCTACCGATATTTTGCAATCACTAATTTGGTCAACTGCATTATTGGTTTTCAGCTCTTACCTATTTTTGGCGAGGGAGCGTGAGTTCGCTGTCCGCATCTAACTTAACGCCACATAACCGTGGTGAAATTGCAGTTTCAATTAAGGATCTTAACGTTGTCTATAAAACTACCTTGGAAAAGCGACCAACTTTGAAGAATCGTTTGTTGCAATTTAGTTCTGGAAAGAAACAAACTCGGATTGTAAACGCAGTTCAGGATTTCAATTTAGAAATTTCCTATGGTTCAGTCTTAGGGATTGTAGGCGCAAATGGCGCTGGAAAATCTACGTTAGTGCGGACAATTTCTGGAATTCTGCCACCAACTACTGGGAGAATTGAAGTTTATGGTTCCGTAAGTACCTTGTTGGCGCTCGGAGTTGGGTTTAGCCAGGAAATGACTGGACGGGATAACGTAATTCTTGGTGGGCTTGCTGCTGGACTTTCTAGAGTTGAAATTGAGAACAAGTTTGAAGAGATCGTAGATTTTGCGGAACTAAGCGAAGTAATTGATGCACCTATGCGAACGTATTCATCGGGAATGTATGCACGGTTGGCATTTGCGGTGGCGGTAACAGTAGAGCCAGATATTTTGATTATTGATGAAGCGCTAAGTACTGGCGATGCGCATTTTAAGACGAAGTCCCTTAATCGAGTTAAAGAACTACGCGGCCACAATCGTGCCCTAATTCTGGTCAGCCATGCACTTGCAACAATTGAAGAAGTTTGCAATGAAGTAGCCTGGTTGCATAAAGGAAAGTTGATCCAAAAAGGCGATCCGGCAGCTGTTGTTAATTCCTATAAGAAATTCTTAGAAGTGGGTAGCAGCCCAATGATCGACGAGGATGTATAGAGCAAGGCGAGAGTTGAAATCTCTCGGATTTTTTATTTTAACGCTACTGATAATTTCATTCCAGAACATAGTCCCAACTTTTGCCGAAGGAGTGCCGGCAGTATTTACTTTTAGTGGTTCAGGTTACGGACATGGCGTTGGCATGAGTCAGATAGGTGCCCGCGGCCAGGCTTTAGAAGGTAAAAGCGCCATTGAAATTCTTAATTATTACTACCCCGGAACCGCCGTGGTTTCATCGAGCGACAGCCAGACCATTCGGGTAAATATTGGACATTCACAAACTTCTTCCGAGTTTTCTCTCTTAAAAGAAGTGGGAAGTTTTCAGTTATTAAAAGGTGACCTACCGGTCGGAGTTTCTGGCAATGAAATTGGAACTTACTTCCGCGACATAAAAGTAAATTTCTTAGTCTTTGGAAACTCAATAATTCCACAATTAACCTCACCAACTGCAAAATTTGCTGCGATCTTGGGGGAGAGTAGTTGGACCATACGTTGGAGTGACGCATCTGTTATCGAATCTAAGATTTCAAACGCAATAATGCAATTAAAGTATGGTCAAATCAATTTGAAGTTAGTACAAACTAGTGCTGGTCCAAAAATGGAAATTACAAATTCTTTAAAGCTCCATGATGAATATTTATGGGGGATCGGCGAAGTGCCATCTTCCTGGCCGAGCGCTGCGTTAGAAGCACAGGCAATCGCATCAAGAACTTATGCATTAAACAAAATTTCTGTCATAAAAAAGGAGTGCGATTGTAATGTTTACGCCACAACAGCAGATCAGAATTTTGTTGGGTATTCAAAGGAGAGTGAGTCCATTTATGGAATACTTTGGAAAAGCGCAGTTTCAAGAACCAATTCAGACTCAAATACTTCACTAGTAGTTTCATATAATGGTAAGCCCGCAGCCACATTCTTTTTTTCATCGAGCGCGGGAACAACTCAAAATGTGACCGAAGTCTGGGGTGGAGTTATCTCATATTTGACTAACGTGCCTGATCCTTGGAGCCTGGATGCAAAAATTAATCCCCGCTATTTTAGTTGGCAACGTGAAATTTCACAGCAAGCCATGGCGACAACATTTGGTTTGCCTGACGTAATCTCTTTTGAAGTTCTAAGCAGAACTAAGACCGGAAGTGTTCGCACAATATCGGCAGTATCCAGCACTGGTAGAAGTGCCGTAATAACTGGTGAAGTTTTTCGTTCTAAAACCAAGCTGCCATCAACTTGGTTTGCCCTACCAAGCGCAGCAGAGATTGAAGCGCTAGCAGATATTTGTGTATTCCCAGATCCAAAATATATTTACCAACGAAATTATTGTTAATTAATTCTTATGCAAAACTGAATTTAGTCCACCCCAAGTTCCAGTTCTTGGTAGCGCTTCCAGAGCGCCGCTCTTGGAGTTTCGCCTAAAAAGTAAACCAGCTGCTCCAGAAAGTTCGCGAGCTTTAACGGTCGTACCATCTGGCAGCGTGATTATCGAACCGGCCGTTATATAAACGCCGGATTCAACTACACAGCCATCACCTAACGAAATTCCAACTCCAGAGTTTGCACCTAATAAACATTTTTTGCCAATGGATATAACTTCTTTACCACCACCGCTGAGTGTTCCCATGATTGATGCACCACCACCAACATCACTGCCATCACCGACCACAACTCCAGCCGAGATTCGTCCTTCAACCATAGAAGTTCCAAGGGTTCCAGCATTGAAATTAACAAAACCTTCATGCATAACCGTGGTACCAGCTGAAATATATGCTCCGAGTCGAACCCGATCAGCGTCAGCAATTCGCACACCTTCTGGAATCACATAATCAACCATTCTTGGAAACTTATCCACGCCATAAATAGTTACGTGGCCGTATTGATTTCGAATCTCTTCTCTCACCTCTTGAAAATCTGTGAGCGCGCATGGCCCAACAGAAGTCCAAACCACATTCGCGAGAATTCCAAAAATACCATCTAGGGATTGACCATGTGGTTTTACTAAACGATTTGAAAGCAAGTGGAGTCGCAGGTATGCATCTATCGCATCTTTAGGAGGGAGCGAAAGATTAATCTCACAAAAAACATTCTCCAACTTAACTCTGCGAATTTTTGCACTAGTTTGCAGTGCTGGTGCATTGAGATCACGATCAGATTTGGCAGAAGGAGCACCTAAACCCAAGCTATGAAATGTGACATCTAAAACAACGCCATCGGTGGCGCGGGTGGCAACCCCGTACCCAAATGCTTTTTCACTCATGTGAGAACGCTACCAATTCTGACTAGAGTTACGCCGTGCGAATAGCGGTTTATTGCTCATCATCGGTAAAAGTAGCGCCTGAAAATCTCAAATTGGGTTTCGATCTTGGTGTTGCGATTGCTTTGGCCGGTCATGAAATGGTTTGGGGCGGCGGAAAAATTTCAGTAATGGGAACAGTTGCGCAAGGGGCGCGCTCTGTTGGCGGGAAAACTATTGGTGTTATTCCAGAACGATTAAGGAATATTGAATTTATCGATAATGAAAGCCAAGAACTCATAATCGTTAAAGATATGCGTGAGCGCAAAGGAAAAATTGAAGAACTTTCCGATGCATTCTTAGTTCTACCAGGCGGAATCGGCACTTTGGAAGAATTTTTTGAAATCTGGGTTGGCCGATACTTAGGATTTCACGAAAAGCCTATTGCGGTACTAGATCCATTTGGTAGCTATCGTTCCTTGCGTCTTGCACTAGATGATTTAACTGAAAAGCATTTTATGAAACCTGGTCAACACGACAAAGTATTTTGGAGCGAATCAATAACTGATGCGCTGACTCATTTAATAAGGTAAAGAAATGGACCTTTCGAAATTTTCAATCACAACAGAAGTAGATTCTGATATTGAAAGTGTTTGGCGTAAATTAACAAATTGGGAGACCCAAAGTAATTGGATGTTGTTGACTAAGGTTTGGAGTCAACCGACTCAGAATATTATCGGTACTAAAATTTTTGCTTTTACAGGAATCGCACCAATGAGGTTCCCGACTAACAAACGTAACGTTTTTCCAAGAATTGGAATTCTAGACGAGATGGAAATTTCGGAATGGCGTCCGCCAACGTTTTGCAAAGTCATTCACACTGGAAAAATAATTAAAGGTATCGGCACTTTTGAGTTAGTAAAGATTTCGGATCAAAGAATTCGATTCCATTGGTATGAGGAGATTGCAGCTCCACCCATAGTGCTCGCTCTAATCCGACCTGGAATTCTGCTCTCGGTGAGGTACTCACTTTGGCGTTTTGCGCGTTCCGTTGCTTGAAGCAACCGAGTAATCTCTGCAAGTGTGAGCTCGCAAACTTTGGCAGAATTAATTGCCAACCTTCCCGAAGAGGAACGAATTGTGCTCTCGCTGCACTATGTGAAATCTATGACTACTGACCAGATCGCAGCCACGCTCCATGTGCCGGAACGGGCGATAGTTACCGTTCTCGCAGCAGGGAAAGCCCGTCTACATCAGAGCATTCCTTTCGATTTCCCTCAATCGCATTAAATGCGAGATACTTCTCCACCTACGCGTGAACAACTTTCCCGCTTCAGCCCTGAAGGAGTCCATAAATGGCAGCCATGAAACCTCGCACTGGTGATGGTCCGATGGAAGTTACCAAAGAGGCTCGGAGCTTGGTTATGCGGATTCCACTTGAAGGCGGCGGCCGGTTAGTTGTTGAGTTGAATCAAGAAGAAGCTAGAAACCTATCTGACGTGTTGCACGCAGCGGTAGCGCTAATCAAGAAATAGTTCTTAATTACGCTCTCGTTTTAAAATTCGGACTCGAATTCTTAGCGCAATTCCGACTATCAAAATCGCCACTGGCAAGGTAATTACCACCCCTAGGGTCGCGGCACTTAATTGTGTGCCAACCAAACTAAGTTGTGCGAAAAGTAAAGAAACTGAGAGTCCAAGCGTTCCAAGAATTCCGACTAGAAGGTAGTCGGTGTAAGAGAATGAACTCTTTTCTCTAGTAATTCGGAGTGCAAGCCAAACTCCGAAAAGGATACCGATCGGCTTTCCAATCAAGCGAGAAATCAGAATTGAAACTGTAATGGGGTTGGTTAGATTATCAATAGAAAAATTGACTGGAACCGCAAGCGCGGTGAAAATAAAAATCGGAACCACGATATAACTTGATATTGGACTCCAAATTCGGAGCGCGTTTTCAGCGCTCACTTGATTTGGGCCATCATCTTGAGAACTTGGCATTGCCATTCCAAGTGCGACTCCGCTAACCGTTGGATGAATTCCAGATTTATAGGTGCAGTACCAAGCCAAGAGCGCAACCAGAAAAGAGAGTGCACCTAACTGCAAGTTCCTAGCGCTATGGTAAAAAATGAAGAGCGCAAAGATGGCAGCCAACAACCAAGAAAACTGTAAGGAGCCTGTGAATCTAAAGGCAATAACAATAATCGACGCAACATCGTCCATGATTGCTAACGCCAATAAGAAACCACGCAGCGCTATTGGTAAGCCTTTCCCAAAAATAATTAACGCCGCAAGCGCTATCGGTAAATCCGTTGCCATCGGAACACCCCACGCACTAGTACTAGCTGTTAACAATTTTGCAAGTATTAGGTAAAGCAGTGCTGGAGTTATCATGCCTAGGATCGCGCCAAGAGAAGGCACTAGTGCAGCTTTCCAAGATTTCAGTACCCCCCAACGTACTTCGTTACGGAGTTCTAACCCGGCAACAAAGAAAAAAATTACGAGCAGGCCATCTGAAACCCAATGCGTTAGTGAAAGGTTCAAATCTAAGAATAAATACTGGGAAGCCAATTTATTGGATAGCCAGCTTCCGCTATTGGCTAGATATAACGAAAGCATGGCTACTGGAACTAAAACTAGGGCTGCGCGTGCTTCCGATTTAAGAATCAGATTCATCGCCGAGAGCCGTCGCACAAGAACCCCTTTTTTTCGTTAGCGTCCGCACTATGAATAGAGCGGTCCCAAGACTATCGAGCCTTGAACTACAGTTCCAGAGTACCGAAAACCCAAAGCTGCTCGCGGGAGTAGGTGCGATTGCGTTGCCATTATTTGTCGATGAGAGCGGCGCAAAAATTGCAAACGTAAAAGGCTTTGATCGAACTTTGGAAAAACTAATAGGATTTTCCTTACAAAGTGAAATTGAAAAATCCACAACGCCAATAACTGGAAAAGTTGGTGAATTAATCGAGATTTCAATCTCGGGCGATAAAACTAAATTACAGAAAATCTTTTTACTTGGCATTGGCGCCGGATCACAGGTGGAGTTACGAAAAGTTGGCGCGCAATTAGGTCGAAAAGTAAAAGGCTCTAATGTGCATCTTCTATCCCTCTGCACTAGAGATGAAAAATGCATCAAAGCCCATGCAGTTGCAATGGCGCTCGCTACCTACTCTTGGGCGGATAAATCGGGTCCAATTCCGGAAACTCCAAAGTTTTCGATTATGGGTAGTTTTGCAAAAGAAATCGAGTTGGCCCAAATAGAAGTTGAATCTGTCTGGATTGCTCGAAACTTAATTCACACCCCAGCCAACATCGCAACCCCCGCTTGGTTAGCAAACCAAGCAAAAACACTTACTAAAAACCCAGCCGTAAAAGTCACCGTGAAGAGCGGCAGAGAATTAGCAGATTTTGGTGGATTACTTGCAGTCGGAAATTCCTCAAAAATTAATCCACCAAGATTTATACAAGTTGCATATGCTCCGCGTGGCTCTAAGAATTGGAAACATGTTGTTTTGGTTGGCAAGGGAATTACCTTTGATACGGGTGGAGTTTCGCTGAAACGTCCATACGACACCATGATGGCCATGAAGAGCGATATGGCAGGCGCAGCTGCAATTTTGGCAACTGTGGTTGCGATAACAAAATTAGCGCCAAAAGTTAGAGTAACTGCGCTTTTGATGTGTGCCGAGAATGCGCTATCTGGCACATCACAACGACCTTCCGATGTTATTAAACATTATGGCGGCACAACTGTTGAAGTTATTAACACAGATGCTGAAGGACGGTTAGTGCTAGCCGATGGCTTGGCATATGCAGATAAGAATTTAGACCCAGATTATTTAATTGACGTTGCAACGCTAACTGGCGCTGCCACATTGGGGCTAGGTCGTCAGTATGGCGCGATGTATACGCGTGACTTTAAGTTAGCGAGAAAACTAGCTGAAATTGGCGAGATTTCGGGCGATCGAGTCTGGCACATGCCACTTGTTGATGACTATGACGTTGCGCTTGAGAGCGAAATTGCAGATTACAACCACACAGCTGACAAATTTAATTTCTCTGGAGGTTCCGTAACGGCTGCACTCTTCTTGGAAAAATTTGTAGGTAATCGAAAGTGGGTTCACTTTGATATTGCCGGCCCTGGTCGTTCTGATGTAGATGCTGGTGAATTTGTAAAAGGAGGGACTGGTTTCTCAGTTCGACTTCTTACTGAATGGATTGCATCACTGTGAGCATCCCACGCGGGGATATGAATTCATTTTCTGAAAATTATTTACCAGAAGATACGGTAACTCTGCGCGCACGAGCTCGTGGCGATGAAATCGGAACTTTAAATACCACGCCAATTGTTGGGTCGCTCCTTCGATATTTAACACATTTGATCGGCGCAACATCGGTAGTAGAAGTTGGCACTGGGTCAGGGGTAAGCGGGTTATGGATTTTCAAAGGATTAGCAATTCATGGCGTCTTGACCTCAATAGATGAAGAAGCTGAAAATTCTAAAATTGCTAGAACTGCCTTTGAAGATGGCGATATAAATGTTTCCCGTTATCGGTTAATAACTGGCAATACTAGGGATGTAGCATCAAAACTTGCCGATAGTCTTTATGATTTATTTATTATCCGAAACTTTAACGATTTACTTGAATCGGTAGATCAAGCATTTCGGGCGCTCCGTCCCGGCGGGATTCTATTGATTGATGGAGCGCTTGGCGGTGGAAAAGTTGCTGACCCAACTCAACGCGATCCAGTGACAATTTCTCGTCGAGAAACAATTAAAGCGATTCGCGAATCCGATGCTCGTTGGGAGCCAATGCTTTTGCCATTAGGCGAAGGTGTGTTGGTTGCCACAAAATTAAGTTGAAACTCTCCGAGGAATCTCAGCAATTTTTCACAGAGTGTTTAGTTTGATCGTAAAAACTGCAGTACTTAGATTGAAACGGAAGTAATTGAATGAGCCAAAATAACGTGCCAGCCTGGTGGTCCCATCCAGATCATGAAACAACGGTTGCTCAAAAGGAATTGCGCAAACCAGTATCTGGCACGATTGCACTCGCATTAATCGCCGGCATAGTCGGTGGTGTAGGCGGCAATTACTTGAGCGATAAGAACATTCCAGCTCATAATGTTAAATTGGTGTCAGTTAGTAGCACGGTCGAACGTCAACCTGATTCAATTGCTGGAATCGCAGCGCGAGTATTACCTTCAGTTGTATCGATAACTATTAATACTTCTATGGGTGGCGGATCTGGTTCTGGCTTTGTAATTCGAAGTGATGGCTACATTCTTACAAATAACCATGTCGTGGCGGATGCAGCAAATCAACAAGGTGATATATCTGTGACTCTAAACGATGGTAAAACTTTTGCCGCAAAAATTCTTGGTAGAGATGCAGCGTATGACCTTGCAGTATTAAAGATTTCCGCAACAGGGTTATCTGCGCTGCAATTTGGGGATAGTGATGCTATTCAAGTAGGAGACAACGTAATAGCAATTGGTTCGCCACTTGGACTATCCGGAACTGTAACCTCCGGAATTATTAGCGCAAAAAATCGCGCGGTTACATCTGGGAGCGGCGCAAGCGAGAGTTCATTTATTAATGCACTACAAACTGATGCCGCAATTAATCCAGGAAACTCAGGGGGGCCGTTGGTAGATGCCACTGGAGCCGTAATTGGTGTAAATTCCGCAATTGCAACTCTAAGTTCTTCTTATGGAAGCCAATCGGGTTCTATTGGTTTAGGTTTTGCAATTCCAATTAATCAAGCAAAAAAGACTGCTGAACAATTAATTAACTACGGTAAAGCCACTTATCCAATTATGGGGGTTATGGTCGATCCTTCATTTAATGGGACTGGCGCAAAGATTTCAGATC